>SFDT01000046.1 GCA_004558115.1 Clostridiales bacterium
TAAACCGTGGAAATGTCGAAACAATTAGTGAGGCCATTGCATATGGAGAGGGAAGCACCTATAATGTACCACTTTATAACGAAGACGGAAATACAGTAATAGGTACTTTTACAGTAAAGAAGGGTCATTACGAAATGGTCAAATAGGTTCGTTGTCATGAAATGGATGAGAAAGATTAATCTTTCTCATCCATTTTTATCGCTCTAGCGCAGACAAAAGACAGCGGAGGAAGCCTCCTCCGCTGTCTCCATGGTCCCGTTCACTTGTTCCGCTCCGCCAGGGAATCCGCCAGGGCGGAGAGAAAACCCTCCCGGTCGTAAGCCGTGACGGCGGCCTTGGCCCGCTCCGTGGCGGCCAGCACCGCCTTGTCGCAGCCCTCCAGCCCCAGCAGGTCCACGAAGGTCACCTTGCCCTCCTCCTTGTCGGAGCCGATGGGCTTGCCGAAGGCGTCGGTGCCGATGACATCCAGCATGTCGTCCCGGATCTGGAAGGCGAGGCCCAGCTGATAGCCGTACTCCTCCGCGGCAGCCAGCAGCGCTCGGTCCCCGGCGGCAGCCGCCCCCAGCTTGCAGGCGCCGGCGATCATGGCGCCGGTCTTGAGGCGGTGGACCTCCGTCAGCTCCTCCTCCGTGGCCGGGGCGTGGAGCGTATCAATGACCTGGCCGGCCACCATACCGTCGGCCCCGGCGGCCTCCGCCAGAATGCGGGCGCAGTCCGCCCGCCGCTCCGCCGCAAGGTCCGGCGCCGTCAAAATGAGGCGGAAGGCCTCCGGCTGCAAGGCGTCGCCCGCCAGCACCGCCAGCGTCTCGCCGTAGACCTTGTGGTTGGTGGGCTTGCCCCGCCGCAGGTCATCATCGTCCATGCAGGGCAGGTCATCGTGGATGAGGGAGTAGGTGTGCACCAGCTCCAGCGCGCAGGCCGCCGGCAGGGCGCCGCGCCAGTCCATACCCGCCAGGCGGGCGAACTCCAGCGTCAGCACCGGGCGGATGCGCTTGCCGCCCGCCAGCAGCGAGTACCGCATGGCCTCGTACAGGTCCTTCCAGTGGGGCGCCTCCGTGAACAGGCCCTGCAAATAGTCCTCCACCGCCTGCCGGTATTCCTCGTACCGGGCGTCAAATGCCGCTTTTTCCATGCCTTACTCCTCCTTTTCCCCAAAGGGCAGCTCCACCGGAGCGCCGTCAGCGCCCTTCATGAGCTTCACCACCTGCTGCTCCGCCCGGTCCAGTTCCCCGGAGCAGGCAGCGATGAGCCGTGTGCCCTCCTCGAAAAGGGCCAGGGAATCCGCCAGAGGGGCGTCGCCCTTTTCCAGCGCCGCCACGATCTCCTCCAGGCGGCGGATGTTCTGTTCAAATGTAGCCGTTTGTTCACCCATGCTTCCTAACCTCCTCAAAGGGCTCGTCCACCGTGGCGGTGAAGCCGCCCGCTCCCAGTGTAACGGACACCCGCTCTCCGGCCGTCACGTCCCGCCAGCTTTTCAGAATCGTTCCGTCCCCGCTCTGGGCCATGGCGTAGCCCCGGCCCAGGACCTTCAGGGGGCTCATGGCGTCCAGGGACGCCGCCAGGGCGGAAAAGCCCTGCTTTTTCCGGGCCAGCTGCCCGGCGGCCAGGTCTCCCAGCCGCTGCTGGGCGTGGAGCAGCTCCATCCGCTTGTCCTGGACGTAGGCCAGCTGGTCCGTCATGCAGCGTTTTTTCGCCAACGTCTCCAGCCGCTGCCGCAGAGCCTCCAGCCGCGCCGTCTCGCTCTGCTCCATCCGCTCCCCGGCACCCCGGAGCCACCGCAGCAGCTCTCCCTGGTCCGGCACGGCGATCTCCGCCGCGTTGGAGGGGGTGGAGGCCCTGGCGTCCGCCACAAAGTCGGAGATGGTCACATCCGGCTCGTGGCCCACGGCGGAGATGATAGGCGTCTCACACTGGTAAATGGCCCGGGCCACCCGCTCGTCGTTGAAGGCCCACAGGTCCTCCATGGAGCCGCCTCCCCGGCCGGTGATGATGACATCGCCGATGCGCCACTTGTCGGCGTAGCGGATGGCCCCGGCGATCTCCGGCGGCGCCTCGGCTCCCTGGACCCGGACGGGCAGCAGAATGACCTTGGCAATGGGGTACCGCCGCCGCAGGATGCGGATCATGTCATGGACCGCCGCCCCGGCGGAGGAGGTGACGATGGCGATCCTCTCCGGATAGGCGGGCAGGGGCTTTTTGTGGGCGGGGTCGAACAGGCCCTCGGCGTACAGCTTAGCCTTCAGCTGCTCGAAGGCCACCGCCAGATCTCCCACGCCCTCCGGGATCATGGTATTGCAGTACAGCTGGTAGGCGCCGTCCCGGGGAAACACCGTCACCCGGCCCGTCACCACCACCTTCATGCCGTTTTCCGGGCGGAAGCGCAGCTTCATGGCGCTGCCCTTGAACATGACGCAGCGGATGGCCCCCTCCGGGTCCTTCAGGGTGAAGTAGTGGTGGCCGGAGGGGTACATTTTGTAGTTGGAAAGCTCGCCCCGGACGCAGACGTTCTGGAGCATGGGCTCGTTGTCCAGCAGGAGCTTGACCAGGTTGTTCACTTCCGTGACGGTAAAAACGTGGTTGTCCACCGGGATTCTCCTTACAAAAAAGCAGAGCCGGACGGGGAATCTCCCCGGCCCCGCTCTGCCGCTTTTTTATTCCGAAATCTCCTGCCGCACGAAGCTGCCCAGGATGCCGTTGATGAACTTCACCGTCTCCGGCGTCTCGTATTTCTTGGCGATCTCCACCGCCTCGTTGATGGACACGCCGTTGGGGATGTCCGGCATATACAAAATCTCGTACATGGCCACCCGCATGATGGCGGAGGCCACCAGGGGGATGCGGGCAAAGTTCCAGCCCTTGGCGTACTTGGCGATGTAGCCGTCCAGCTCGGCGGCGTGTTCGTCCACGCCCTTTACCAGCCGGCGGATATACGCCGCCTGCTTGGCGTTGGGCGCCTCGGCATAGATGGCATCCTCCCCCGCCAGTGTGGCGAAGGTCTCCGCCGTCAGGCGGTCATCCAGCAGTTCATCCACGCCGCGGTCCGTGAAGCTCAGCTCATAAGACAGGTGGATGGCAATTTCCCGTGCGGTATTCCGTACCATAACTCAAATCGTCCTTTTCTCTCTCGTTCAAAACACACCCGTCCCCGCTCAGGGCAGGGTGACGCCGCCCACGTGGATGTTCACCGCGCCCACGGGGCAGCCCGTCATGGCCTCCACGGAGGAAATGACGGCCTTCTGGGCGTTTTCCGCCACCTCGGGGATGGGATGGCCGAATTCCACCGTCAAGTACAGGTCCAGGGTCAGGGCGGCGCCGGTCATGTCGATCTTCACGCCCTTGGCGCCCTTCTGGGCGTTTTTCCTGTTGTTCACCAGATCGGTGACACTGCCGCCCAGATTGGTCATCATACCGGAGACGCCCTCCACCTCGCGGACAGCGCCCACGGCGATGGCGGCGATGACCTCCTCGGAGATATTGATGCTGCCGTTTTCCTCCGGCAGGGTCATGTATTCCTTGCTTTCGCCCATGGTATCTTCTCCTTAAATCATTCTATCCTTGGTAAATGGGAGGCTTCCTTTCGGGAATCTCTCCCCGCATTGCATTCCTGGATAGATATTTTACCATGGTATCAGGGAAAATACAACCTTTAATTTGCCGCCATGATGCGGATACCGCTGGCATCATAGCCGGTCTCCTTCATGGCGATGTCCGTGATGCGGGCCACATCTTCGCCGGTGAGCTCTCCGCTGCCGGTGGACACCACCACGCTGACGCCGTCCTCCCCCATAAAGGCCACACAGTCAGCGTAGCCCTTGGCGGTGACCAGGCTCTCGATCTGGGCCTCCTTCATGGTGTAGCCCGCCAGCACCTGGATGCCCCGGGAGGCCTCCGTGGCCGCCTCCTGGTCAGCCCCCTCCTGCTCCGCCGCCTCCTGCAGCAGGGAAACGGCGTTGTCCCGGGCCTGCTGGCGGGTCAGCCGTGCGGAGGCAAAGTAATCCGAACCGGTGTAGACCGTCTCCTCGTCCCCTGCCTCGCTGCCCTCTCCGCCGGAGACCAGCGTCGCCTCCCCCAGGATCTTTGTACCGTTCTCCGGCGTGGTCTCCCCGGTCTGGGCCGCCGGTGTTTTTTCCGTCTGCTGCCCGGTGTATTTCCAGTTCAGCGCCGCCGCGGCGCACACCAGCAGCGCCATGGTCACCACCACGGCGTTTCGTTTCAGTCTCGCGCTCATGGGTCCTCTCCTCCTCCAAATGATCACTGCCACTGGGCCACGGTGACGCGGTCCGCGGAAAGTCCGGTCAGGGCTGTCACCGCCTCCGTCACTGCCAGGCGCACCTCCGCCCGGTTCCCGCCCTGGCACACCACCAGGGCACCCCGGTACACCGGATACGTCTGCCGGGTCACCACCGGCGCGTCCTCCCCGCTGTCGGACGCCATGATCGTTTCCCAGCGGCGTGAATAGTCCTCCGGCTCCTGGGGCGAACCGCTGTACGACAGCTCGCCATCCTGGGCCAGCTGCCGCTCGCCGCTTTGCTCCAGGGTCAGCATGACCTGCACCTGTCCCACGCCGGCTATTTTGCCGAGAATGTCTTCCATCTCCCGCTGGATATCCGCCGCTTCCACGGCGGCGGTCCCGCTCTGCCCGCTGTTCTTCCCGGTGGAGCTGCTCCCACTCGGCCATAACAGCAGCACGGCGCCGATCAGCATCACCAAAGCTGCGAATTTGTACTTGTCCCATAGCTTTTTCACTCCTTCAGCTTTCCCCTTCCCGTCCATGCCACACCTGCCTCTCCCGGGGGATGTCCAGTTCCGCCTCTATCCACTGAGCCAGCTCCTCCGCGTATCCGCCTTCCATGTCCGCCGACCAGGGCAGGGGCACGCCGTCCTCGCCGGTCCTGGTCTCCACCCGGGCCTGAACGGTCAGTCCCAAAGCGGCGGCTTTGTCCGATATATATGCTTCCGTCTGTTCCGCTATGCCTGCTTTCAGCGCGGTTTCCTGCTCCGCCTCCAGCTGGCGGCGCACCTTTTCCGTCTCCTCCTGCAACCCCCGCAGCTCCAGGCCCTCCAGGTCCAGCTTCGGAAGGGGCTCCAGCAGCACCGCCAGCAGCACCAGTCCGCTCAAAAAGGACGCCACCCGGCGCAGGCTCCCCTTGGGCACCAGGCTCTGGACCACGGACAGCAGCAGACTCACCACCACGATGGAGCTCAGCCATTGCCGCACATGCTCCATCATGGCACCACCGCCCCTACGAAGGTCAAAATGGACACCAGCAGCAGCATGGCGCAGGCGCCGGTCATGCCCAGCACCAGGCCGAAGGCGCTGCCCAGGCCGTCGATGAGCTTGCAAAGCCCCGGCGGCCCCGCCAGAGAGGAGAGGTAAGCCGCCAGCTTATACAAGAGGTACTGCACCGCAAGCCGCAAAAAGGGATAGGCACAGGCCGCCAGCACCGCCAGCACGCCTCCCAGCCCCACCACGCTCCGCAGCGCCCCCGCCCCGGCCAGCACCGTCTCCGACGCCTCGGCGATGATGCTCCCCACCACCGGCACCGCGCCGGAAATGGCCGCCCGGGCCACCTTTACCGTCAGGGCATCCGCTCCGCCGGAGATGACCCGGGCCGCCGTCAGGTACAGGGTGAAGGCTGTCAGTGCCGTGGCCAGCAGCCAGGAGACCGTCTTTTTCAGCCCCTCCGCCAACGTGCCCAGCCGGTTTTCCGGAAGGCAGGCGGAGGCGGTCAGCACCCCCACGTACAGGTACACCAGCGGCACCAGCAGCCCATTCACCAGCCGCATCAGGATGTCCGCGAACAGCATGGCCGCCGCCTGCTGTACCGACGCGGAGGACAGCGCCCCGGAGGCGGCGGTGGCCGCCGCCAGGGTGGGCAGCAGGACCGTGGAAAATCCGTTCAGCTGCCGCATGGCCTCCACGCCCAGGCCCATCAGCTCCTCCAGGCTTCCCGCCGTGGTCAGCGACACACTGAGGGCGCCTGCCATGGACACCACCGGCGACACCTTCTCCCCGGGCCAGGCCCCCTCCGCCATGCCGCACAGCACCGCCGCCAGCAGCACGGACACGGCGCCCCTGGCCTGCCGGCGCACCACGGCGCCCGCCTTGTCCGCCAGCGTTTCCCATATGGCGCCCAGGCCCGCCGCCAGGGCGTTGTCCCCCTCCAGGTCCACGTCCTCCAGAACGGCTTCCGCCTCCCGGGGCAGGGCCCGCTCCACCTCCCGGGGCAGCTCCGCCGCCCGGGCCCGGACAGTCAGCAGCAGCAAGGCCGCCGCCAGCAGGATCACCCACTTTTTCATGCCATCAGCTCCATCAGCAATTCCAGCACCTTCCGCAGCAGCGGCAGAGACGCCGCCAGGGCGCAGACGGTCCCCGCCGTCTCCACCACCGACGCCAGGGCGGATTCTCCGGCGTCGGCGCAAAGGCCGCTGCCCACTTTCACCACCAGGGCAATGCCCGCCACCTTGTAAAGTGGCGTCAGCAGCCCTTCCGGCACGCCGCTGCGGGTCCCCAGCTCCTCCAGAAACGCCACGGCCTCCCCCAGGGCTTGTCCCAGGGACAGCAGCACCGCCACAGCGGCGCCCAGCACCAAAAGCAGCGCCGTCTCCGGGCTGCCCCGCTTCACCGTCAGGGCCAGTACCGCCGCCAGCACGCACAGGGCCGTTGCCTGTATGGCCTGCTCCATGGTCAAAAGTGGAACAGGGTGCGGATGAGCTCAAACAGGTCGCTGATCTGCCGCACCATCATCATGAGCACCACCACCAGCCCCGCCAGCGTGGTCATCATGGCCTGCTCCTCCCGGCCGGAGCGCACCAGCAGTTGGTTCAGCACCGCCACCAAAATGCCGATGGCGGCAATTTTGAATATCAAATCCACATCCATAGGTCAGCCCTCATATCAGTAAAATCACCAGCAGCGCCGATGCGGAAAACCACAGCGCCGTGGTCCGCTTCTCCGCCTCCGGCCGCCGCTCGTCCCATTCCGCCAGCTGCTTTTCCAGTTGTTTGATGGCAAGCGATATCGCTTTACAGACCTTCTCCTCGTCGCCCCGCAGCGCCTGCCCCAGTTCCTCCAGGACCGCCAGGGCCTGCGGCGGCAGGTCCAGCATATCCACAGCCTGGTGCCACGCCTGGGGCAGCTCCGCGCCCTGCCGCAAAGCCTCCGCCGCCCGGCGGAAAAAGTCCCGCTCCGGCCCCCGGCGGCTGCGGCCCAGGCACGCCAGAAGGGCGGGCATCGGGGTCCGGGCCATGCGGATCTCCTCCGCCATCTGCCCAAGTCCCGCCGTGATCCCCGCCAGAGTGTCCCGCCGCCGCCGGGCGGCGGACAGCTGGGCCCGCCAGGCCCAGGCGCCGCCCAGCAGCACACACACCGCCCCCAGCAGCTTTTTCATGGCAGCTCCTCCACTTCATAGCTCCGCTCTCCGTCCACGCAGCGGATGCACACCGCCAGGCGGAACACCCGGTCCTCCAGCAGTTGGCGGTACAGGGGCTTTTCCAGCAGCTCCCCCACATCGGCGGCGTGGATGGTGGCCAGCAGCCCCACACCGCAGCCGACGGCCAGGCTCATGGCCCGCAGGTCCTCCCGAAGGGTGATCTCATCCGCGGCGATGATCTGGGGATTCATGGCCCGCAGCACCATAGGGATGGCCAGGGCCTTGGGGCAGCCATCCAGCACATCCGTCCGGGGCCCTACATCCATCTGCGGCTCTCCCCGCACCATGACCGCCGCCTCTCCCCGCTCGTCGATGAGGGACACCCGCCACCCCTGCCCCGAAAGACACCGCACCAGGTCCCGCAGAAGCGTGGTCTTGCCGCCTCCCGGCGGCGACAGCAGCAGCGTGTTCTGAAAACGGCCCTCCCGCAGCAGCCTGGGCGCCAGTCCGTCCGCCACCCCCAAGTGCTGCCGCCCGATGCGAATGGCGGCGGAGGACAGGTTTTTCAGGTTTGTGTTGACGCCGTCCTTCATGACCGCCGTGCCGCACAGGCCCACTCGGAAGCCGCCCCGCACCGGCAAAAAGCCCTCCCGCAGGGTCTCCGCCGCCGCGTACCTGGAAAATTCCGTGGCCAGGTCACACAGGGTCTCCAGCTCCTCCGGCTCCACGACGACCTCGAATTCCTTTTCTCCTCCCGGCAGCAGCACCGTCATGGGCTGTCCCGCCCGGAGCCGCAGTTCTTCCGCGGTCTTCCGCTCCTCCGCCGGCAGGGCCAGCGCCGCCTTCCGCAGCCGCACAGGCAAAATGGCGGCAGCCTCCTCATAACGCAGGATGTCCTGATTCTTTTCCAAGGGAATTGCCCCCTTTCTTTGGTCGTTTCCACTCTATGACGGCCCGTCCGGGGTTATGACAACAAAAAACACATCCACCGGCGTAGCCGGTGGTTGTCATCAGACGGGCATAGCCCTTTGTTCCTCGCGGACGCGTTAACGCGTAATACGGTCTGCCAAT
>SFDT01000009.1 GCA_004558115.1 Clostridiales bacterium
CGATAACATTTATCGGCTCTTACTGGCATTTGATGAAGTCTACCATTCCGCAACAGAAGCGGAACAGAAAGAGTTTATGAAAGCCTTTATCGAGCGAATTGAGATGTTCCCGGAAAAGAGAAAAGACGGAAGCTGGATAAAGAAGATTGTATTCAATTTCCCTGTGCCTGTTGATGGCGAGGAAGTGAAAGAACTTCCCTTGGAAACCGAAACAACCGTCGAGACCGTGGCGCAGCTGGTTCGGATGAAATAATGGGTCTGTTTTGGCTTGACAAAACAGAAAAAATGCCATAAACTAACAAGCTGACAACAGGGGAGCCCGAAGGAACGGGCTGAGAGGCGGATGTTTTCCGTGACCCATGACACCTGATCTGGATCATGCCAGCGTAGGGAGCATACCGAATGCGTTGCAAAACGATTGAAATGCCTTCGCCGGAATGAACGGCGGAGGCATTTTTTCGCGAAGGAGGCGGAATGCGCTTTATGAAGACCATACGGACGGCCCTGGGACGGAAAGGGCCGGCCATCCTGGCCGTCGGTCTGCTGCTGGCAGCCTGGCAGGCGGTGTCCGCCAGCGGCCTTGTGCCGGCCTATATGCTGCCGGCCCCCACGGACGTGGTCCGGGCCTTCTGGACGGATGCGCCCCAGCTGTGGGAGCACAGCCGCATCACCTTGCAGGAGGCGTTTTACGGCCTGGCCCTGGGCACGGCCATCGGCTTTTTCCTGGCGGTGCTCATGGATACCTTTGACTTTTTGTACCGGGCCATCTATCCCATCCTGGTGATTTTACAGACCATCCCCTCGGTGGCCATCGCCCCCCTTCTGGTGCTGTGGTTCGGCTACGAGATGACGCCCAAGATCATTTTGATCGTGGTGTCCTCCTGCTTTCCGGTGACTGTGGGGGTGCTGGACGGTTTCCGGGCGGTGGACCGGGACTCCATCGACCTCTTGCGCTCCATGGGGGCCGGATGCTGGAAGATCTTCCGGTACATCAAGCTCCCCTCCGCCGTGCCGCAGTTTTTTTCGGGACTGCGGATCGCCGCGGCCTATGCCGTGGTGGGCGCGGTCATCGCCGAGTGGCTGGGCGGCTTCGGCGGCCTGGGAGTCTATATGACCCGGGTGAAAAAGGCCTTTGCCTTTGACAAAATGTTTGCCGTCATCTTTCTCATCTCCGCCATCTCCCTGGCGCTGATGGCGGCGGTGGACCTGGTAGAGCGGCTGTGCACGCCCTACCGCCATCTGGATAAAAAATCTTGATTTTGGAAGAGAGGAACCCAACCTATGAAAAGAAGACACATCACCGCGCTGCTGCTGGCGGCGGCACTGATCCTGAGCCTGACTGCCTGCGGCGCGAACAAGACCGGTGGGGAGGAAGCCGGTTTGAAGGAACTGACCTTCGTGCTGGACTGGACTCCCAACACCAACCATACCGGCGTATACGCCGCCATCGCCAACGGCTACTTTGAGGAGGTGGGCCTCAGCGTGAAGGTGGTCCAGCCTGCCGAGGACGGCGCCGAGATGATGGTGGCCTCCGGCCAGGCCCAGTTCGGCGTGTCCGCCCAGGGTAAGATGGCCGACGCCCTCGGCGGTGCTTCCCCCATGCCCATCACGGCTGTGGCGGCGGTGCTGCAGCACAACACCGCCGGCATCATCTCCCGGAAGGGAGAGGGCCTGGACCGGCCCAAGGGCATGGAAGGCCACAAATACGCCACCTGGGACCAGGCCGTGGAAAAGGCGGTGCTGCGGCAGGTGGTGGAGAGCGACGGCGGCGATTTTGACCAGGTGGAGCTGATCCCCTCCACGGTGACGGACGCCGTGTCCGGCCTGGAGAGCCGCTCCGTGGACGCCATCTGGGTGTTCTACGGCTGGGAGGGCATCGCCTGCCAGGTGGCGGGCCTGGAGACGGATTTCTTCGCCTTGAAGGATATCGATCCGGTCTTCGATTATTACACCCCGATCATCATTGCCAATGACAGCTTCCTGGAGGAGGATGCGGACACCGCCAAGGCCTTTATGGCGGCGGTGAGCAAGGGCTACCAGTTCGCGGCGGAGCATCCGGAGGAGGCCGCGGACATCCTCATGGCGGCGGCGCCGGAGCTGAAGGACAGCCGGGACCTGGTGTTGGCAAGCCAGCAGTACCTGGCGGAGCAGTACACCGCCGACGCCTCCCGCTGGGGCGAGATCGACCCGGAGCGGTGGAGCGCCTACTTTACCTGGCTCAACGACCATGACCTGCTGGAAAAGGGAGACATTGACCCCAACGCCGGCTTCACCAACGACTTCCTGCCGGAGGCCTGAGATGGAAAAGCTGGAGGTGCGGGGCGTCAGCAAGTGCTTTGACGGCGCCCCCGTTCTGGAGGACATCTCCATCACCCTGCGGCAGGGAGAGCTGGTGTGCCTGCTGGGCGTCAGCGGCGGCGGAAAGACCACCCTGTTCAACATCATCTCCGGCCTGGTGGAGCCGGACCGGGGACAGGTATTTTTGGACGGGGAGGATGTGACGGGAAAGCCCGGCCGCATCAGCTATATGCTGCAAAAGGACCTGCTGCTGCCCTACCGCACCATTCAGGACAATGTGGCCCTGCCCCTGCTGCTGCGGGGGGAGAAGAAGCGGGAGGCCCGGGCCAAGGCGGCGGCGCTGTTTCCGGAATTCGGCCTGGAGGGCACGGAGCGGAAGTATCCCGCCCAGCTCTCCGGCGGTATGCGCCAGCGGGCGGCGCTGCTGCGGACGTATCTGTTCTCCCAGAACGTGGCGCTGCTGGACGAGCCCTTTTCCGCCCTAGACACCCTGACGAAAAGCGCCATCCACGACTGGTATCTGGATGTGATGGAGCGTATCCGCCTGTCCACCCTGTTCATCACCCATGACATCGACGAGGCCATTTTACTGTCGGACCGCATTTACCTTCTGACGGGAAAGCCCGGGCGGGTCACCGACGAGATCGTTATCCGGGAGCCGAAGCCCCGGCGGAAGGATTTCAATCTGACACCGGAGTTTTTGGCGTATAAAAAGCGGATCTTGGAACGCCTATAAACAACAAGCAGCTGTGGGAGCTCCCACAGCTGCTTGTTTGCATGATCGGGAATTTACAGGTGCTCTGCCTCGTAGGCCTTCAAAAATGCCACCAGGGCCTCCACGCCCTCCTTGGGCATGGCGTTGTAAATGGAGGCCCGGAGACCGCCCACGGACTTGTGGCCCTTCAGGTTGTCGAAGCCGGCGGCCTTGCTGGCGGCCACCACGTCGGCGTCCTGCTCCTTGGAGGGGGAGACGAAGGGCACGTTCATAAGGGAGCGGTCCTCCTTCCGGACGGCGCCGGTAAAGAAACGGCTCTGGTCCAGGAAGTCGTACAGCACGGCGGCCTTCTCCTCGTTCCGGGCGGCCATGGCCGCAAGCCCGCCGTTTTTCAGCAGGTACTTGAACACCTTGCCGCAGCAGTAGATGGCCCAGCAGTTGGGGGTGTTGTACAGGGAGCCGGCGTCGGCGTGGGTCTTGTAGCGCAGGTAGGTGGGCACGAACGCGGGCAGGTCCTCCCGCAGCAGGTCCTCCCGGATGATGGCGATGGACATGCCGGCGGGGCCCACGTTTTTCTGGACGCCGGCCCAGATGAGGCCGTAGCGGCTGACATCGCAGGGGCGGGAGAGGAACATGGAGGACTGGTCCGCCACCAGCACATGGCCCTTGGTGTCGGGCAGGGTGCGGTAGGTGGTGCCGTTGATGGTCTCGTTCTCGCAGATGTAGACGTAGTCGGCGTTTTCCGGGATATCCAGGTCAGAGCAGTCGGGAATGTAGGAGAAGTTCTTGTCGGCGGAGGAGGCGACGATCTTCACCTCACCGTATTTTTTCGCCTCGGCGATAGCCTTTTTGGACCAGGCGCCGGTCTCCACATAGCAGGCCACGCCGTTTTTCATCAGGTTCATGGGCACCATGGCGAATTCCAGCGTGCCGCCGCCCTGAAGGAACAGGACCTTGTAATTGTCCGGGATGCCCATGAGGGTCCGGAGGTCCGCCTCCGCCTCGTCCCGGATCTGCTGGAACGCCTTGGAGCGGTGACTCATCTCCATGACGCACATGCCGCTGCCCCGGTAGTTCAGCATCTCGGCGGCGATCTCCTCCAGCACCTCCTCCGGCATCATGGCGGGACCGGCGGAGAAATTATAAGTACGCCCGTATTTCATCATCAGACATCTCCTTTTATTGTGATACCGCTTTCCGTTCAGTATACGACAGGGAAAGGGAAGAATCAACCGAAAATTCAAACCATAGGCGGTCTGAAATCCAAAAAACGGTTATGCAAATTGACTGCTTATGAAAAAACACACGGAAAAATATTGAAATTTTAACGCAAATTTTATATACTGACTATGTGTGTAGACCCAGCGGAGGGCAGCGGCTCTCCAGTTTTGGAAAGAGTGAGGAGAGAGCCATGAGAGCGGACGGAACACGTGTCAAGGGTCTGAGCCCCATCGTGCAGGCGCTGCCCTATATCATGCCCCGCCGGTATGACGCCCAGAACTGGGCCAACGACTATGTGGATGAGGATATCATGCGCAACTACATCCGGCAAAAGCGGCGGGAGGGTCTCAGCGTCACCCATATGAGTGTCCTGGTGGCGGCCTACTACAAGGCTGCCCTGGAAAACCCCAAGGTGAATTATTTCATCATGAACCGCAAGATCTATAAGCGTAACCACTTCTGCTTCAGCTTTGTCATTCTGAAGACCCGGGCGGACGGCACGCCGGACGAGACGACATTGAAGATCTACCTGGACCCGGAGGACACGGTGTTTTCCATCAGCCAGAAGATCAAGGACCATATCGACCGGAATTTGGTGGCCGCCCACAACAATAACACGGATAAATTCGCCAATCTCGCGTTCTCCATCCCGGGCTTTGCACGGCTCGTGTTCTGGCTGGCCTACCATTTGGACCAGCACAACCTGCTGCCGGGGAAGATCATTGAGCTGAGTCCCTTCCACACCAGCCTGTTCATCACGAACCTGGCTTCCATCAACACCAATTATATTTTCCACCACTGCTATGAATTCGGCACTACCAGCGTGTTCGTGTGCATGGGCAAGCCTGTGCCGGACCCCATGGCGCCGGAGGGCAGCCGCAAAAAACGTATGCCCCTGGGCGTGGTAATGGATGAGCGGATCGCCACGGGCATCGAGTACTCCCGGTTTTTCGCGGCGTTCAGCCGGTATTTGAAAACACCGGAGGTACTGGAGACCCGCCTGGACGGCAGGGAAGTGCCTGTCCCGGCGGCAGCGGAGGCGTAATATACCATGGAAAAACCCATTGGAGAAGCATTTCGGAATTTTTGCGGCCGTGTCCTCCTGTACGGCAAGGCTCTGGGCAAGTGGCTGGCGGTGGCGGTGGTCATCGGCGCGGCCTGCGGTGTCATTGGCTCTGCGTTCCACATCGGCGTCCATGAGGCCACGGCCCTGCGGGGAGCTCATCCCTGGCTTTTGTGGGGATTGCCGCTGGCGGGCCTGGTGATCGTGGGCTTTTACAAGCTTACGAAGACCGAGGGGCAGGGCACCAATGACATCATCGACGCCGTACACCTGGGCAAGGGACTGACCATTTTCCTGCTGCCCGCCATTTTCCTGGGTACGGTGCTGACTCACCTGTGCGGCGGCTCCGCCGGCCGGGAGGGCGCCGCGCTGCAAATGGGCGGCACCATCGGCCATCAAGCGGGCCGGTTGTTCCATCTGGACGACCGGGACCTGCGTACCGCCACCATGGCGGGCATGGCGGCCTTTTTCTCCGCCCTGTTCGGCACGCCCCTGACGGCCACGGTCTTTGCCATGGTGGTCATCAGCATCGGCGTCATGTACCACGCCGCCTTCATCCCCTGCCTGACGGCTTCCCTCACGGCCTACGGCGTGTCCCTGGCCATGGGCGTGGAGCCCACCCGCTTCACGGTGTCCATGCCGGAGCTGGAGGTGGTGATGCTGCTGAAGGTGGCGGCGCTGGCGGCGCTGTGCGCCATGGTGTCCATCCTGTTCTGCAACACCATCCACTTTGCCGAGCACCAGATGGCAAAGCGCATCCCGAACCCTTGGGTGCGGGTGGTGGCGGGCGGCTTTGCCGTCATCGCCCTGACGTACCTCTGCGGCACCACGGATTATAACGGCGCCGGCATGGAGGTGGTCACCCGTGCCGTGGAGGCGGGAACGGCCCATCCGGCAGCCTTTTTGCTGAAGCTGCTGTTCACCGCCATCACGCTGAGCGCCGGCTTCAAGGGCGGTGAGGTGGTGCCCTCCTTCTTCGTGGGAGCCACCTTCGGCTGTGTGCTGGGGCCCCTGCTGGGCATCCCCGCCGGCTTCGCGGCGGCACTGGGACTGGTGGCCGTGTTCTGCGGCGCCGTCAACTGCCCGGTGGCCTCCATCTTCCTGTCGGTGGAGCTGTTCGGCGACGGGGGGATGCTGTATTTCGCCCTGGCCTGCGGCATCAGCTATATGCTCTCCGGCTACAACGGCCTCTACTCCAGCCAGACCATCCTGTATTCCAAGCTGAAGGCCCAGTACATCAACGTCCACACCAATGCCCACCACGCCGGCGGCCCCCATGCGGAGCCTCCGGTCCAGGGCAGCCTGAAAGAGTGAATAAAGCGCCGCCTCCCGGGACACACTGTCGGAAAGACGTTTGTTCCGGGAGGCGGTTTTTTGATGCAGTATGCTGCGCAGGTGGGCCTGGCGGCCCTTTCTTCTTTGCTGTCCATTGCGGTGCTGTTTTTGCTGGCAAAGCTCATGGGCACCAAGCAGGTGTCCCAGATGACCATGTTCGACTATGTGGTGGGCATCACCATCGGCTCCATCGCGGCGGAGCTGGCCACGGAGCTGGAGGAGCCCCTGCGTCCGCTGACGGCGCTGATCGTCTACGGCGTGACAGCCTTTGTCATTTCCATCCTCACCAATAAATTCCTGAAGGTCCGGAGCATAGTGACGGGAAAGCCCCTGGTGCTGCTGGAAAACGGGGTCATTTACCGGGAAAACCTGAAAAAAGCCCGGCTGGACCTGAACGAATTCCTCACCTATTGCCGCATCGGCGGCTGGTTCGACCTGAACCAGCTCCAGTCGGCGGTGCTGGAGCACAACGGCGTGGTGAGCTTTCTGCCCAAGGAGGCGGACCGCCCTGCCACTCCCGCGGACCTGAATCTGAATCCGAAGCAGTCCCAGGTCCAGATGCCCTTCGTCATGGACGGGCGGCTTTTGGAGGAGAATATCCGCCAGGCGGGGAAAGAGGATGCCTGGGTCCGGCGGACGCTGCTGCAGCAGGGCTACCGGGATGAGGGGGACGTTTTGCTGGCGGTGTGGGACGGCGGCGAAAAGCTGACGGTGTTTCCCATGGACTCCGGGGGAAAGCAAAAGAGGAACTGACGGAGAGCCCATTGCATAAGCTGGTCATGGTGATGCTATGGGAAACTGTGACTGTGATCCGCTGGCACTGACCACGGCTGTCAATACGCTGGCGGTGGCCATTGCGGGACAGCTGGGCGATGAGGACCTGGAGCTGGCCGCGGCTGTTTTGACCCAGCTGGGAGATACCCTGGCCACCATTTCCGTCCAGCGGAGCCTCTGTGCCGGAGGCCGCGGGGAAGAAGAATAAACAGACGGGCCGAAAGGCCCGTCTGTTTGGCGTTTGCGGTATGTTATAAGGCCGCTTCCGCGCTTTTCTGCCGCCGGATGTCGGCGGACACCAGGAAAAAGGCTGAGCCGCAGGGGAGCAGGGCGAACCAGGCGCTGTGGAAACCGAATATATGCCACAGCAGGAAGGAAGCGGCCACACCGGCGTGGAAGGACAGGAGCGTTTTGCCGAAAAAGGCGGCCTTGGGCAGCTGGGAGCGGTCGTGGTTGCCCCAGACCTCCGTCACCGCCATGGTGAATTGGCGCAGGTTGTTGGTGGAGAAGATGGAGGAGCTGACGAAGCCGTCGGCTCCGGAGAAGCTGTTCCACTGGAACGCCATGGCGAAAAACAGCGGATACAGGCCTAGGACCGGGGCGATATCCCCGGGGAAACAGCCCACGGCCACGGCGGTCGCCGCGTCCAGCGCCACGCTGATGAGCCGCAGGTCCCAGTGCAGCCGGGGCGGCAGATACACCGTCAGGGCGATGGCCGCCATGTACAGCAGCATACCGCCGATCCGCTGAAGCAGCTGCTGCCAGTCGCCGGAAAGCAGGCTGGTCACCATGCTGATGAGATTGGAGGTCTGGGCGTTTCCGAGAAGATTGCTGAAGGACAAGATGGCGTGGACGCCCAGGTATCCGCCGATAAAGGCCATATTAAAGTGGATTCGCTGGCTGAGATTGTGCATTTCCTCATCTCCTGTGTCATAGCCGCCTTATGTGTCCAGCAGGCGGCGGGCCGCCGCCACGTTCTGCTGTTCCAAAGAGCGCAGCCGGGCCACCGCGGCGGCCTGGCCCTCGGGGTCCCGGGACTGGCGCACCGCCTGGTCGATTATGTGCCGCAGGTTTTCCTCCGTCAGGGCGTCCAGGTCCACGAACAGCTCCTGACCGATGTATTTTAAAAAGGCGGAGACCTTGGGGTCGTATACCACGCCGGCCAGCGGGATGCCCTGTCCGGCGGCGAAGATCAGCGCGTGGAGCCGCATGGACACCACCACCTCCATCCGGCTCAGCGCGCCGATGATGGTGCCGGCGCCGCCGGCGTCATCCAGAAAATAGTGGGGGACTGTCAGTCCCTTGGCAACCAGCCGGTGGGCCGCCGGGTCCAGAAGCTTTTCCACGGCGGTAAACACCGGCGACAGACCGTAGGTGTCGTAAGCGTATTGGGCGGCGGCGCGGAACAGAGGGGCCTTTTCCTCAAAGCCCTTCCACTGCCGCAGGGCAAAGCAGATATACTTGCCGTGGGGTGGGATACCGGCCCGGAGCAGCACGCTGTCGATCTCGTCGTCCCCGGCCCGGTGCAGCGTCAGGGCCGGGTCCGCCGTCAGCAAGATCTCCGGCTTAGTGACGCCCATGAGCCGCAGCTCCTCCCGGGAGTCCGGCTCCCGGAGGGTGATGACATCCACGTTGGCGTTCAGCACGTCGGCGGCCAAGCGGCGGTGGTTTTCCCGGGTGACGGGCCCAATGCCGCAGCCGTACATCTGAACCTTGCAGCCGGCCTTCTTGGCGGCGCTGATGTTGTGCAGGTAAAACCACAGGGAGCGGCGGGAGGTCACATCCTGAATGAGGCTGCCGCCGCCGTTGATATAGAGCTTGGCGTGGCGCATGGCCCGCAGCCAGGCGGGGAAATTGGAGCGGTGCACCGCCTGGACCCGGTAGGTGAGGCGGGTGGACTTGGGGTCCTTGGACAGCACCAGCACCGGCATGTCCGGGTCGATGGAGCGCATCTCCTGGAGAATGGCCTCCAGGATGGCGTCATCGCCGGCATTGCCCCGTCCGTAGGCGCCGCAGATGACCACGCCGTCCCGGTCCTTTTTGGGGCGGCTGTGGCGGCGGAGAATCTCTTGGTAGATGTGCAGCTGGGTGTCCACGGTCTTCTGAATGGAAAACTGGGTGGAGGCCTTTTCATACAGCTTTTCCCCCATGTCGCGGCGCAGGGCGTCGTCGTTGCCCAGGGCGGCCAGGTGCACACCCAGGGCCTGCCAGTCCCCCGGGGGGATCAGGAAGCCGTTGACGCTGGAGTCGATGAGGTAGGGGATGCCGCCCACGGCGGTGGCCACGGTGGCCAGGTGGAACCGGGCGCCCTCCGTCAGGGCGTAGGGGAAGGTCTCGGACAGGGAAGTGAGGGCGTTGATGTCCAGGGCGGCGTAGAAGCGGTCCATGCCGCCGCTGATCCAGCCGGCGAAGGTCACCTGCTTTTCCACGCCCAGCTCCCGGGCCAGATTCCCCAGCTTCTCCCGCTCCTCGCCGTCGCCGGCAATGACCAGCCGCAGCCGGGGGCATTTTTTATAGCCGGCGGCAAAGCCCCGGATGAGGGTGGACATGTCCTTGACAGGGTTCAGCCGGGCGGCGATGCCCACCACCACGGAGTCGGCGTCCACGTCGGCCCCCAGGCTCCGCAGGTAGGACAGCCGGTCCCCCTGGGGTGGGGCGGGGGTGAAGTCGATGCCGTTGTAAATGGCGTAAAAGCGGTCCGCGGGGAACCCCCGGGAGATGAGCAGGTCCACCATGGCGTCGGACACGCCGATGCGGTAGTCCAGCTGCCGCAGGGCGTAGGCGTTGATGGTGCCGAAGGTGAGATGGCTGAGGGGCCGGCCCATATAGTCCAGCCGGTAGTCGCTGTGGACGGTGGTCACCACCGGCAGTCCGGTGGTCTTCCGCAGCAGGGCGCCGATCATGTTGGCCCGGGAGCCATGGCAGTGGATGAGCTCGTAGCCCCCCTGGCGGATGTAATCCGTCAGCTGCCGCCGGACGCGGAAAACATTGTTTCCGCCGCAGATCATGGTGGGAATGCCCATGGCCCTGGCCTCGTCGGCAAAGGGGCCGTCCCGGAAGCAAACCAGCTGGGCGGTAATGGATTTGTTGAGGTTTTGCAGCAGGCTCAGCACGTGGGTTTTGGCTCCGCCGGAGTCGCCGCCGCTGATGAGATGGATGACTTTCATGAGAACCTCCCTGCGCTTTTTTGGCGCGATGGCCCTTCTTTGTGAAAATGGTCTTGTGAAATAGCGGAAAATATTATACAATGTTTCAGGAATCTTGTCCACAGAGAATCGACCGGGCTTTTCGCCCGTTATGGAGGAAATTATGGAAGAAAAAGCAAAGCGTATCGGAAAATTCAACATCGTTGATATCATTGCCGTGCTTCTGATCCTGGCGGTGCTGGCCTTTGCCGGCATCAAGCTGGCGCACCGGGGCGGCGGTGAGACGGTGGAGGCCGCCATGACCAAGGTCACCTACGTGGTGCGGGCGGAGGGCGTGCCGGTGGAGCTGTATGAGAACTGCCTGGAGCATCTGCCCTCTCCGCTGATGGCCTCCGGCGCCCTGGTGGGCGGCCAGATCGAATCCGTGGAGAAGAAGCCCTATTACGTCCTGGGCCCCGACGGCCAGTGGGTGGAGGACCCGGACCATGTGACGCTGTATTTCACCGCCACCACGGAGACGCCCACCACGGAGGTCATGACCACCAAAGTGGGTGACCAGGAGGTCCGGATCGGCAAGAAGGACTACATTCTCAAAAGCGAGTATATCGAGATCAACGGCGGCACCATCATCGACGTGAAGTGGGAGCAGTGACCGATCAAAAAAAGAACGCCCGGCAGGGCGTTCTTTTTTTGCATTACGGCTTGACGGTGTCCTCCAGACTGCTGAACCACTGGACGGCGAAATCCCGGAAGGCCGCCACGTGCGGGGGAAGATAGGCGTTGTAGCACCAGTGAAGGTACAGGTGCCGGGTATAGGCAAAGTCCGATACCCGCACCAGGGCGATGCCGTCGCCAAGGGGCGGAAGACCTGTGCGGCTGGGCAGAAAGCAAATTCCCAGCCCGCAGCGGACAAAATCGCACAGGGTAATGGGATTGTCGCTCTCAGCCACGATGTTGGGGGCGAAGTTCACCTCGTTGCAGGCTTTTTGGATGATGCGGGCCCAGGGGCGGTCCCGCCGGAGGCTGACAAAGGACTCCTCCCGGATATCCGCCAGGGCGATGCTGTCCCGCCGGGCCAGGGGATGGTCCGCCCGGACGGCCAGCATGGCGTCCTCCTGTATCAGCACGCAGGAGTTCCGGGGCAATACCTCGTCGCCCACGATGGAATCAATGAGCATGTCGTACTCCGGCTGCTCCGTGCCCTGGAACATCCGCTGGACGATCTCGAAGCGAATGTCCGGCCGGGTGCGGCGGAAATCCAGCAGCAGCTGGGGAATGAGGGCCGTGGCGGAGTGGACGCACAGGCGGATGCAGGTCTCGGCTCCGGACTGCTGGGCGGCGATCTCGTTTTTGGCGTCCTGGATGGAGGAGAGGATCTGCCGGGAATAGCGCAGCAGAATGCGGCCGTTTTCGTTGAGATGCATCCGCCGGCCGCTGCGGTCAAACAGAGAGGCGCCCAGCTCGTTCTCCAGATTTTGAATGGTCCGGCTCAGGGCCGGCTGGGCTACATTCAGCCGCTGGGCCGCCCGGGTCATATGCTCCAGCTCGGCCACGGCCTGAAATTGGATCAGCTGAAAAATTTCCATGGTACAAACACCTCTGTCTTCCGCCCGCAAACGGCGCCGGTTTTGTGTAGTATAGCATAAAAATCAGGAAGCCGCCACTAAAATTATTGAAATTATAACTTGCAGTTATTAATTTATCGCAACAAAGTGTTAGACGGGCAAAGAAAACAATGGTATATTGTATAAAAATGCAGAAGCCTGGATGAATTTGCGGCCTGTTCGAGCCGTTGAATATTGTTTTGTGAAAGGGAGAAATCATATGCTGCAATTTGATCCTCAAAAGTATTCCTACGCCTCTCACCGGAACATCGTCTATGCCAAGAAGGGCATGGCCTGCTCCACCTCCCCCATTGCCTCTCAGGTGGGCCTGGACATCATGAAGGCCGGCGGCAACGCCATGGACGCCGCCGTGGCCATGGCCACCACGCTGCCCCTGGTGGAGCCCACCGGCAACGGCCTGGGCTCTGACTGCTTCGCCCTGGTGTGGAGCGCCAAGGACTCCAAGCTGTACGGCCTGGACGGCTCCGGCGTGGCTCCCATGGCCCTGTCCGCCGAGAAGGTCCGGGAGGCCGGCTACACCTCCGTGCCCATGAACGGCTGGCTGCCCACCATGGTCCCCGGCGCTCCCAGCGCGTGGGCCAAGCTGCGCCAGCGCTTCGGCACCAAGTCCATGGCCGAGCTGATGGCCCCCGCCATCCGCTACGCCCGGGAGGGCTTCTGCATCCCCGTGAACGTGTACAAGCAGTGGAAGGCCGAGGTGGCCCGTTTCACCGCTGCCGCGGAGAAGGAGCCCGAGGTCTTCGGCCCCTGGCTGCAGTACTTCACCAAGGACGGCAAGACCTACGAGCCCGGCGACACCTTCTATAACCCCGACTTTGCCACTACGCTGGAGTCCCTGGCCGCCACCGACTGCGAGAGCTACTACCACGGTGAGATCATGAAGAAGATCGTGGACTTCTCCAACAAGACCGGCGGCTTCTTCGCCGAGAGCGACTTCGAAAATTACGAGGCCGGCTGGGTGGAGCCCATCTCCGTCAACTACAAGGGCTACGATGTCTGCGAGATGCCCCCCAACGGCCACGGCATCACCGCCCTCATGGCTCTGAACATGCTCAAGGGCCTGGACCTGGGCCAGGAGCGGGAATCCGCCATGGCCTACCATTACATGATCGAGGCCACGAAGCTGGCCTTCGTGGACACCAAGAAGTTCGTGGCGGACCCCCGCTACATGAAGACCAAGGTCTCCGATATGCTCTCTGACCGCTATGCTGATGTCCGCCGGGCCCTCATCACCGACAAGGCCATCTATCCCGAGGCGGGCGACCCCTCCTGCGGCGGCACCGTGTACTTCTGCGTGGCCGACGGCGAGGGCAACATGGTCTCCTACATCCAGTCCAACTACAACCGATTCGGCTCCGGCATCGTCATCCCCGGCACCGCCATCACCCTGCAGGACCGCGGCGCCAACTTCTCCATGGACCCCGAGAGCGACAACTACCTGGAGGGCGGCAAGAAGGCCTATCACACCATCATCCCCGGCTTCCTGTGCAAGGACGGCAAGGCTGTGGGTCCCTTCGGCGTCATGGGCGGCTTCATGCAGCCCCAGGGCCATGTGCAGGTCATCGTCAACGCCATTGACTACCACATGAACCCCCAGGAGAGCCTGGACGCGCCCCGCTTCCAGTGGGTGGGCGAGAAGAAGGTCCAGCTGGAGCGGGAGGTCCCCGCCCACATCGCCCAGAAGCTGGCCGACATGGGCCACGAGATCACCATCGTCAATGCCAACCTGGGCATGGGCCGCGGCGAGATCATCTGGCGCATGGATGACGGCACCCTGGTGGGCGGCACCGAGCCCCGGGCCGACGGCACCATCGCCGCCTGGTAAAGAAAGCGTATATTTTGGCGGACAGGGATTGCCCGCCGCTTGGAAACGTGCTATCATAGCACGGTCCGACTCCCATGCAGCCGCGCGCCGGGGAAACGGCGCGCGGCGCGTTGGCGTCTGAAAAAAGAAGAGAAAGAAGGCAAGATATGCTGCACGATCTGCTGATCCTGTACACCCTGTTTTTCCGCATGGGTGCCGTCACCTTCGGCGGCGGCTACGCCATGCTGCCCATCCTGCGGCGGGAGATCGTCCAAAAGCACCAGTGGATGGACGAGGAGAACATCATGGACTACTACGCCCTGAGCCAGGGCCTTCCCGGCATCATCGCCGTCAATGTTTCCGTGTTCATCGGATACAAGCAGCGCAAGGTCCCCGGCGCCGTGGCCGCCGCTTTGGGCATGGTGTCTCCCTGTATCATCATCATCTCCATCATCGCGTTCTTCCTGTCCAACTTCCAGGATAACGTCTATGTCCAGCACGCCCTGGCGGGCATCTCCGTGTGCGTGGCGGCGCTGATCCTGGACGCGGTCATCAGCATGTGGAAAAAGGGCGTCAAGGACACGTTCGGCATCGTTTTGTGCCTGGTCATGCTGGCGCTGAGCGTGTTTACGGACATTTCCCCCATCCTGCTGGTCATCACCTGCGCCCTGCTGGGCGTGGCGGCCAAGTGGCGGGAGATCAAAGCGCCGAAGGAGGGTGACGCGAAATGATCTATTTACAGCTTTTTTGGGAGTTTTTGAAGATCGGCCTGTTCGCTGTGGGCGGCGGCATGGCCACGCTGCCCTTCCTGCAGGACCTGGCGGAGAAGACCGGCTGGTACTCCCAGTCCCTCATCACGGACATGATTGCCATCTCCGAGTCCACCCCCGGCCCCATCGGCATCAACATGGCGACCTACGTGGGCTGCAATGTAGCGGGCTTCCTGGGCGGCGTGGTGGCCACCATGGGCGAGATTTTGCCGGCCATCGTCATCGTGGTGACGGTGTCCCGCTACCTGGAGAAATTCCGGGGCAGCAAGCTGGTGGACGCAGCTTTCTATGGACTGCGGCCCGCCGTCACCGGCCTGATCGCCGCCGCCGGCATCAGCGTGGTGCAGGTGGCCATGTTCCACTTTGACCTGTACCGGCAGACCGGCGTGCTGATGGACGCCTTTGACCTGAAGAAGATCGTCTTCTTCGTGGTGGCCTTCGCCGCCATCAAGAAGTTCAAGCTCCACCCGGTGGTGTACATCGCCTGCGCCGCCGTGGTGGGCATCCTGCTGTCCTTCTGAGCAAAAAGCCGCCGTTTTCAAAAACGGTGGCTTTTTCCGGTGGAGGCGGACTTTGCTTCCCTTTCCCCTGAAAATGTGGTATAATTAATATATACTCCCGGCAGGGAGGCCGTATTTTGAAACGGAGGAGGCGTCCTGACATGAAAAAATTGACTGACGCGGCGAACTGGTATTTGCGCGCCTGCGACTGGCGGGATATAGCGGTGCTGAAGATCTGCCTGTGTGCCCTGGGCGTGCTGCTGGGCCTGGCGGTCCCCGGGCGGAAAAAGCGGCCGGCGGCCTGGGCGGCCGCGCTGGTGTTCGCGGCGGCCTATGTGCCCCTGGTGGCAAAATTCCTGCCGTATCTTCTGGAAAAACCCGCCGGCGGAGAGGATATTTGACGCGGCGGCGGAAAACAGTTGTAAAATCCCGCAAAACGGTGTATCATAGTACAAAACTTCCACCACAAAGGACGTCCTGTATAAAGGAGGATATCTGCATTATGAGTAAAACTGCAAGCATGGTCATGAAGATTATCGGCGCCAGCCTGGCTTTCGCCGCATTTGTCTGCCTGCTCATCGGCGGCTGGCACGATCTGTCCGTGGGCTATTGCGGCATGAAAAAGCGCCTGTGCAAGAAATTCGGCAGCGAGTATGATGACTACGCTGACGAGGAACTGTACGACTGAGAAAGACCGAAAACACCTCCGTCCCGCGGGACGGAGGTGTTTTTTTGCCGACGGACAACTGGGCACAAAAAAATCCCCTTGACAGGGGAGAAAAGCCATGGTAAAATTAATCGCTTATATGATGGAGAAGGATAGGTATCCATTCTCTAGTTTCTATGGTTACAATAGCACATTTCCCATGATAATGCAATAGCGGAGCGGGAGATTTATAACAACGATGCCGTGTGTATCAAGCACTCCGCCGCCGACTGAAAAACAATATGTCCCCGCCGCCGGACAGGGCGGGGGAGGCAGAAGAAAGGTGAATGAGAAGATGGCCAAAGACAAGTACTACGGAAAGACCCTTCGTAAGAACTTTGCCCGGCACGAGGAAGTCATGCCCATGCCGAATCTTCTGGAGATCCAGAAGAAGTCTTACCAGGAGTTTTTGGACACCGGCCTGCGTGAGGTGTTTGCCGACGTGGGCGCGATCACGGACTATCAGGGCAACCTGGAGCTGACGTTCATCGATTACAAGATGGACGAGGCCCCCAAGTACGACGTGGAGGAGTGCAAGGCCCGGGACGCCACGTACGCCGCCCCCCTGAAGGTGAAGGTCCGCCTGCGGAACAAGGAGACCGAGGAGATCAAGGAGCAGGAGATCTTCATGGGCGATTTCCCCCTGATGACCCACTCCGGCACCTTCGTCATCAACGGCGCCGAGCGCGTGGTGGTCTCTCAGATCGTTCGCTCTCCCGGTGTGTACTACGGTAAGGAGATCGACATCAAGACCGACCTGCCCATCCTCACCTCCACCGTCATTCCCTACCGGGGCGCCTGGCTGGAGTATGAGACCGACGCCAACGAGGTGTTCTGGGTCCGCATCGACAAGAACCGCAAGCTGCCCATCACCTGCCTCATCCGCGCCCTGGGCCTGAAGACCGACGCGGAGATCCTGGATATGTTCGGCGACGATCCCCGTATCGCCGTCACCCTGGAGAAGGACCCCTGCAAGAACTACGAGGACGCCATGCTGGAGATCTACCGCAAGCTGCGTCCCGGTGAGCCCCCCACGGTGGAGGCCGCGGAGACCCTGATCCACAACCTGTTCTTCGACCCCCGGCGCTACGATCTGTCCATCGTGGGCCGCTACAAGTTCAATAAGAAGCTGTCCCTGTGGCACCGTGTGGCCGGCTATAAGCTGGTGTACCCCGTGGCAGACCCTGCCACCGGCGAGATCCTTTTTGAGGAGGGCCACCTGCTGAGCAAAGAGGATGCCCGCCTGCTGGACACCGTGGGTGTCGGCGAGGTCACCATCGACGTGGAGGGCACGCCTCTGAAGGTCATGAGCAACCGCATGTGCGATCTGAAGCACTATGTGGACTTCGATCCTCTGGCCGAGTGCGGCATCAAGGAGCGGGTCCGCTTCGAGGTGCTCCAGGAGCTGCTGGGCCAGTACTCCGGCGAGGAGCTGAAGGACCAGCTGCGCCTGCATAAGGATGACCTGGTGCCCAAGCACATCATCATCGACGATATCCTTACCTCCATTAATTATATGAACGGCCTGGCCCGGGGCATCTCCGTCAAGGACGATATCGACCACCTGGGCAACCGCCGCCTGCGCTGCGTGGGCGAGCTGCTGCAAAACCAGTTCCGCATCGGCTTCAGCCGGATGGAGCGGGTCATCCGGGAGCGCATGACCATCCAGGACCTGGATGTGGTCACGCCCCAGAGCCTCATCAATATCCGCCCTGTCACCGCCGCCATCAAGGAGTTCTTCGGCTCCAGCCCCCTGAGCCAGTTCATGGACCAGACCAACCCCCTGGCCGAGCTGACCCACAAGCGCCGCCTGTCCGCCCTGGGCCCCGGCGGTCTGAGCCGTGAGCGCGCCAACATGGAGGTCCGTGACGTTCATTACAGCCACTACGGCCGCATGTGCCCCATTGAGACCCCCGAAGGTCCCAACATCGGCCTGATCTCCTACCTGGCTACCTATGCCCGCATCAACGAGTACGGCTTCATCGAGGCCCCCTACCGGGCCGTGGACAAGGCCACCGGCCATGTGTCCGATGAGATCACCTATATGACTGCCGACGAGGAGGACAACTACACCGTCGGCCAGGCCGTTGAGCCTGTGGATGAGAACGGCTGCCTGGTGAACGCCCGTATCACCTGCCGCCACCGGGACGAGATCGTGGAAGTGGACCGGGAGGTCGTGGACTATATCGACGTCTCTCCCCGCATGATGGTCTCCATCGCCACCGCCATGATCCCCTTCCTGCCCAACGATGACGCCAACCGCGCCCTGATGGGCGCCAACATGCAGCGCCAGGCCGTGCCTCTGCTGCGTCCCCACGCACCCATCGTCGGCACCGGCATGGAGCACAAGATCTGCATCGACTCCGAGATCGTGGTCCTGGCCGAGGGCGACGGCGTGGTCACCTCCGTGGATGCCCGCCATGTCACCGTCAAGTACGACAACGGCGAGACCAAGGACTATAAGCTGACCAAGTACCTGCGCTCCAACCACACCACCTGCATCAACCAGCGCCCCATCGTGGACGTGGGTGAGCGGGTCCACGGCGGCGACGATCCCACCGTCCTGGCCGACGGCCCCGCCACCGATCAGGGCGAGATCGCCCTGGGCCAGAACATCCTGGTGGGCTTCATGACCTGGGAAGGCTACAACTACGAGGACGCCGTTCTGCTGAACGAGCGTCTGGTGCGGGAGGATCTGTACACCTCCATCCACATCGAGGAGTACGAGATCGATGCCCGCGATACCAAGCTGGGACCCGAGGAGATCACCCGGGACATCCCCAACGTGGGCGAGGACGCCCTGAAGGACCTGGATGAGAACGGCATCATCCGCGTGGGCGCCGAGGTCAAGTCCGGCGACATCCTGGTGGGCAAGGTCACCCCCAAGGGCGAGACCGACCTCACCGCCGAGGAACGCCTGCTGCGTGCCATTTTCGGTGAGAAGGCCCGGGAGGTCCGCGACACCTCCTTGAAGGTCCCCCACGGCGAGGCCGGCATCGTGCTGGACACTAAGGTGTTCACCCGCGAGAACGGCGACGAGCTGGGCCCCGGCGTGAACATGGTGGTCCGCGTGTATATCGCCCAGCGCCGCAAGATCCAG
The DNA here is from genome assembly GCA_004558115.1 of Clostridiales bacterium. GTDB lineage: Bacteria > Bacillota > Clostridia > Oscillospirales > Oscillospiraceae > Oscillibacter. Next base: position 19,058 of record SFDT01000009.1, read on the forward strand.
GTGGGCGACAAGATGGCAGGCCGCCACGGCAACAAGGGCGTTGTCTCCCGGGTGCTGCCCCAGGAGGATATGCCCTTCCTGCCCGACGGTACGCCTCTGGATATCGTGCTGAACCCCCTGGGCGTGCCTTCCCGTATGAACATCGGCCAGGTGCTGGAGGTCCATCTGGGCTATGCCGCCCAGAAGCTGGGCTACAAGGTGGCCACCCCCATTTTCGACGGCGCCACTTACAGCGACATTCAGGACCTGCTGAAGGAAGCCGGTCTGGACCCCGAGGGCAAGAGCGTCCTGTACGACGGCCGCACCGGCGAGCCCTTCGATAACAAGGTCACCGTCGGCTACGTCTACTTCCTGAAGCTGCACCACCTGGTCGACGATAAGATCCACGCCCGTTCCACCGGCCCCTACTCCCTGGTCACCCAGCAGCCTCTGGGCGGCAAGGCCCAGTTCGGCGGCCAGCGCTTCGGCGAGATGGAAGTGTGGGCCCTGGAGGCTTACGGCGCGGCATACACCCTGCAGGAGATCCTGACCGTCAAGTCCGACGACGTGACGGGCCGTGTCCGCACCTACGAGGCCATCGTCAAGGGCCACAACGTGCCGCAGCCCGGCGTGCCCGAGTCCTTCAAGGTCCTGGTGAAGGAGTTGCAGTCCCTGTGCCTGGATATCCAGGTGCTGGACGCCGACGGCAACACCATCGAGCTGAAAGAAGACGAGGATGCCATGGATACCTTTAACCTGGCCCGCATGGACGCCGATGACGACCGTCACCGCGCCTTTGCCGAGGATGCCGAGTTCCAGGATTCCGGCTTTGATATCGAGGACGCCCCGGAGGATGCCGGCGCTGACATGGACGCCGACTTCGACGACGAATGATCCAGAAGCCATTCGTCACACTGAACATTCTGGATCATTGAAGGAGGATATCGCAATATGATGGATAACAATACCGGCAACAACATTGCCTTTGACGCGATCAAAATCGGCATGGCTTCCCCGGAGCAGATCCGCGCCTGGTCCTACGGCGAGGTCAAAAAGCCCGAGACCATCAACTACCGCACACTGAAGCCTGAGCGGGACGGCCTGTTCTGCGAGCGCATCTTTGGACCCACCAAGGACTGGGAGTGCCACTGCGGCAAGTATAAGAAGATCCGCTACAAGGGCAAGATCTGCGACCGCTGCGGCGTGGAGGTCACCCGCGCCAAGGTCCGCCGTGAGCGCATGGGCCACATTGAGCTGGCCACCCCCGTTTCCCACATTTGGTATTTCAAGGGCATTCCCTCCCGGATGGGCCTGCTGCTGGACATCAGCCCCCGCATCCTGGAGAAGGTGCTGTACTTTGCCAACTATATCGTCACCGACGCCGGTGAGACCCCGCTGGTGAAAAACCAGATCCTCTCCGAGAAGGAGTACCGGGACTACCGGGAGAAGTATGAGGATGACTTCCAGGCCGGCATGGGCGCCGAGGCCGTGAAGAAGCTGCTGGCCACCGTGGGCCTGAACCCCGAGGACAGCACCCGCAAGATCCAGCTGATGGAGCAGAGGGACGAGCTGGTGGCCAAGCGCTGCGCCGCCGAGGAGCGGGGCGGTGCCCTGTCTGACGGCGACCGGGAGAAGCTGGACGCCGTGGAGGCGGAGCTGGAGACCTTCCATGGCCTGGACATCCTGTCCGCCCAGCTCCACGCCGAGCTGAAGGAGGCCTCCGGCCAGAAGAAGGCCCGCATCGTCAAGCGCCTGGAGGTGGTGGATGCCTTCCGCATCTCCGGCAACAAGCCCGAGTGGATGGTCATCGACGTGCTGCCGGTCATTCCCCCCGAGCTGCGCCCCATGGTGCAGCTGGACGGCGGCCGCTTCGCCACCTCTGACCTGAACGACCTGTACCGCCGGGTCATCAACCGCAACAACCGCCTTAAGCGCCTCATTCAGCTGAACGCGCCCGACATCATCGTCCGCAATGAGAAGCGGATGCTCCAGGAGGCTGTGGACGCCCTGATCGACAACGGCCGCCGCGGCCGCGCCGTCACCGGCGCCAACAACCGGGCGCTGAAGTCCCTCAGCGACCTGCTGAAGGGCAAGCAGGGCCGTTTCCGCCAGAACCTGCTGGGCAAGCGCGTGGACTACTCCGGCCGAAGCGTTATCGTCGTCGGCCCCGAGCTGAAGATCTACCAGTGCGGCGTGCCCAAGGAGATGGCCGTGGAGCTGTTCCGTCCCTTCATCATGAAGAAGCTGGTGGAGGACGGCACCGCCAACAACATCAAGTCCGCCAAGAAGATGGTGGACAAGGGCGTCACCGAGGTGTGGGATGCCCTGGATGTCATCATCAAGGACCACCCCGTCATGCTCAACCGCGCCCCGACCCTGCACCGCCTGGGCATCCAGGCCTTCGAGCCCGTGCTGGTGGACGGCCGCGCCCTGAAGCTGCATCCTCTGAACTGCACCGCCTTCAACGCCGACTTCGACGGCGACCAGATGGCTATCCACGTGCCCCTGTCCGCCGAGGCCCAGGCCGAGGCCCGCATCCTGATGCTCTCCGCCAACAACCTGCTGCGTCCCCAGGACGGCGGCCCCGTCACCGTGCCTACCCAGGACATGGTGCTGGGTTCCTACTACCTGACCATGGACCGCATGGGCAAGGCGGAAAAGGGTGCCGAGACCATTTGGTGCGAGGACGCCGGCGACACCGGCCTGACGGCCCAGTCCGTTGTGGACGCCGAGGAGTTCCTGGCGGCCAACGAGCAGGCCAAGGCGGAGGGTAAGCGTCCCGCCACCTACAAGCCGCTCCATTTCTATGCCAACGAGGACGAGGCCCTCATGGCCTATAACGAGGGCGTCATCGGCCCCCACTGCCCCATCGGCGTCCGGGTCACCAAGACCATCGACGGCGTGGAGCGGTCCAAGGTGGTGGAGGTCACTCCCGGCCGCATCATCTTCAACCACAACCTGCCCCAGGACCTGGGCTTTGTGGACCGCAGCGACCCGGAGAAGGTCTTCGACTATGAGATCACCTTCACCTGCGGCAAGAAGCAGCTGGGCCAGATCGTGGACCGCACCATCAAGAAGCACGGCTTCACCATGGCCGCCGAGGTGCTGGACGCCATCAAGGCCACCGGCTACAAGTATTCCACCCGCGCCGCCATCACCGTCTCCATCGCGGATATGACCATTCCCCCCAAGAAGTACGAAATGGTCGCCGCTTCCGAGCAGGCGGTGCTGGACATTGAAAACCAGTACAAGATGGGCTTCATGACCGACCACGAGCGTTACAAGCAGGTGGTGCAGGTCTGGGAGAAGACCACCAACGATGTTTCCGACGCCCTGCAGAAGAACCTGGACCGCTACAACCCCATCTTCATGATGGCGGACTCCGGCGCCCGTGGCTCCATGAAGCAGATCCGCCAGCTGGCCGGTATGCGCGGCCTGATCGCCAATACCGCCGGTAAGACCATCGAGATCCCCATCAAGGCAAACTACCGCGAAGGCCTGACCGCCCTGGAGTACTTCATCTCCAGCCGCGGCGCCCGTAAGGGCCTGGCCGATACCGCCCTGCGTACCGCCGACTCCGGTTACCTGACCCGCCGCATGGTGGACGTCTCCCAGGAGGTCATCATCCGGGAAGAGGACTGCCATGTGACCCACGGCATCAAGGTCTCCGAGATCAGTGAGAACGGCCAGGTCATTGAGAAGTTCTCCGACCGTATCCGCGGCCGCTTCCTGGTGGGCAACGTGGTGGACGCCGAGACCGGCGAGGTGCTGCTGACCTCCGACCGCATGATGCAGGAGAGCGACGCCAAGCTCCTGGAGTCCCGTCACTGGGTCCAGGAGAACTTCCGGGAGGGTGACCGCTGCGAGTTCGATCCCGCCAGAGACGAGCATCCCACCGTCATGATCCGCACCGTCCTGACCTGCAAGGCCCACAGCGGCGTGTGCGCCAAGTGCTACGGCATGAACCTGGCCACCTCCAAGCCCGTTGGCCCCGGCGAGGCTGTCGGCATCATCGCCGCCCAGTCCATCGGTGAGCCCGGTACCCAGCTGACCATGCGTACGTTCCACACCGGCGGCCTGGCCGGCGGCGACATCACCCAGGGTCTTCCCCGTGTTGAGGAGCTGTTCGAGGCCCGCAAGCCCAAGCGGATGGCCACCCTGTCCGAGATCGGCGGCAAGGTCCGCTTTGAGGAGGCCACCAAGGGCAGCCTCCTGAACATCATCGTCACCGCCGACGATGGCGACACCCGCACCTACGCGGTGCCTCACACCGGATTGCAGGTGAAGGACGGTGACACCATCGAGGCCGGCACCCAGCTGACCTACGGTGCCCTGAACCCCCACGATGTTCTGCGGATCCGCGGCGCCGACGCCGTGTACAACTACCTCATCCAGGAAGTTCTGCGGGTGTACCGCCAGCAGGGCGTTGACATCAACGATAAGCACATTGAGGTCATCGTCCGCCAGATGATGCGCAAGGTCCGTCTGGAGGACGCCGGCGACACCAAGCTGCTGGACGGCTCCATGGTGGATGTGCTGGAGCTGGACGATGCCAACGAGGAGATCGACCGCCGCAACGCTGCCGGCGAGCGGCAGGAGAACGGCGAGCCTCTGCGCAAGGCCGTGGGCACCCAGCTGCTGATGGGCATCACCAAAGCATCTCTCGCCACGGACTCCTTCCTGTCCGCCGCCTCCTTCCAGGAGACCACCAAGGTCCTGACCGAGGCTGCCATCAAGGGCAAGGCCGACCGCCTGGTGGGCCTGAAGGAGAATGTCATCATCGGCAAGCTCATCCCCGCCGGTACCGGCATCCAGGCTTACCACACCTTTGCGGAGGAACTGGTTCCCGACCGGGACACCGCCGCCGAGGAAGTCCCCGTGCTGGAGGACTGAGACTCCCTGAACGCATAAAAAAAGAGGGCCGCTTCTGCGGTCCTCTTTTTTCGTTAAGGCTTGGGGAAGCGGAAGGATTGCTGGCCGTGGCTCTCGTCGGTGACGGTGCCGGCGGGAAAGAGAATGACGATGTTGCCGTCCCCGTCGATTTGGAAGGCCGTGGTTTCGTCAATGGCGGCGTAGTCCGTCAGGGGCGCGTGATCTGTGATGGGGAAGTAGGCCACATCGGGGTCCTTGTCCATACGGTTCCCCATCTGCATGGTGATGGTATCGATGATGTAGGTCTGGTAGCTGGCGCCGTACAGGTCTTCCAATGTGACGGCTTCCTCGGCGGGAGAGGAGTCCCCGGCGGGAGGGGCCTCTTCCTGGGGAGCGGCACCGCAGGCGGACAGGGCCAGCAGCAGGGCCAGCAGGGTGGCCAGAGGGGCGAGGCGGTTCATAAAAAGTCCTCCTTCTTTTCTATTCTATTGTATGGACGCGGGAGAGGGAGAAAAAGTTTTCACCGGTATAGATGTATCAAAAGATGAAAAAAAGCCGGATAAAATGCACGGAATTTGTGAAAGAGAAAAAATAAAAATCCATTTTTCGGAAGTACTTGACGATTAGACCCCAACATGTTATAATTCCAACTTGCGCGGACATATTCTGCGAATTTTGCCATGCATTTCAGGAGGAATCCCCGTGATCACGGAACTTGCTTCTCAAGAGAAGGTCATCGGCGTGAAGCAGTCCCGCAAGGCGATCCGGGAGGGCCGGGCCCGCCAGGTGTACCTCGCCTGCGACGCCGATCCCGCCATCACCGATCCGGTTGCCGACGGCTGTGCCAGCGCCGGTATCCCCGTGGAAACGGAATACACCATGGCCCAGTTGGGCAAGGCCTGCCGCATTACGGTGGGGGCTTCCGTGGTGGCCGTTCTGGCGGAATGAAAAAATGGTTTTTTCGGAATAGCTTTCGGGCTTTCCGTAAAAAATAAAGGCTGTCGCCTGTGGCGGCTGCCAAAAATATGAAAGAAAGGAGAACATCAATGCCTACTTTTAACCAGCTGGTCCGTAAAGGAAGAGAACAGGTTACCTTCAAGTCCACTTCTCCCGCTCTGCAGTTCGGTCTGAACACCCTGAAGACCAAGACCACCGATCTGCCTTCTCCCCAGAAGAGAGGCGTCTGCACCGCCGTGAGAACCGCGACTCCCAAGAAGCCCAACTCCGCTCTGCGTAAGATCGCCCGTGTGCGTCTGACCAACGGCTATGAGGTCACCGCCTACATTCCCGGCGTGGGTCACTCCCTGCAGGAGCACTCCGTCGTCATGATCCGCGGCGGCCGTGTCAGGGACCTCCCCGGCGTCCGTTACCACATCATCCGTGGCACTCTGGATACCCAGGGCGTCAATGGCCGTATGCAGTCTCGTTCCAAGTACGGTGCCAAGCGGCCCAAGCAGAAGTAAGTTCTGCCGCATTCTGAAAGCTTTGCCGAATAGGTTTATATATATGATGGTACAGACCTCTTTGGCAGGCATTCTACGGAAGGCTGAAATATCGCCTTTTGAGTACCTATGAGATCATAGAATAATTATGAAGGAGGGAAGCATAGTGCCCAGAAGAGGTAATGTTCCCAAGAGAGAGGTTCTGCCCGATCCCGTATACGGCTCTGTGCTGGTGACCAAGCTGGTCAACAGCGTCATGCTGGACGGTAAGAAGGGCGTGGCCCAGAAGGTGGTCTACGCGGCCTTTGACCAGATCAAGGAGAAGACCGAGAAGGACCCCACCGAAGTATTCACCCAGGCTATGGAAAACATCATGCCCAGCCTGGAAGTCAAGGCCCGTCGTGTCGGCGGTGCCAACTATCAGGTCCCCATGGAGGTTCGTCCCGCCCGCCGTCAGACCCTGGGTCTGCGCTGGCTGACTGCCTATGCCCGGGCCCGCAGCGAGCGCACCATGGCTGAGCGTCTGGCCGGCGAGATCATGGACGCCGCCAACAATACCGGCGCCGCTGTCAAGAAGCGCGAGGAAGTCCATAAGGCTGCCGAGGCCAACAAGGCTTTCGCACACTTCCGCTGGTAAGTTAGGAGAAACAGTATGCCGAGAAAAACACCTCTTGAAAATACCAGAAATATCGGCATTATGGCTCACATCGATGCTGGTAAGACGACGACTACCGAGCGTATTCTGTACTACACCGGTGTGAACTATAAGATCGGTGAGACCCATGATGGTACGGCCACCATGGACTGGATGGCTCAGGAGCAGGAGCGTGGCATCACGATCACCTCTGCCGCTACCACTTGCTATTGGGAGGGTTCTGCAAAGTTCTTCCCCGAGGGCAAGGGCCGCAAGTTCCCCAAGACCCGTATCAACATCATTGATACCCCGGGCCATGTGGACTTCACCGTTGAAGTCCAGCGTTCCCTGCGCGTGCTGGACGGCAGTGTGACCGTGCTGTGCGCCAAGGGCGGCGTGGAGCCCCAGTCTGAGACTGTGTGGCGCCAGGCTGATAACTACAAGGTCCCCCGCATGATCTACGTCAACAAGATGGATATCATGGGCGCGGACTTCTACAATGTTCTGCGGATGATCGATGATCGTCTGAAGTGCAACGCCGTGCCCATCCAGCTGCCTATCGGCGCTGAGGATACGTTCCGCGGCATCGTTGACCTGATCGAAATGGATGCTGACATCTATTATGACGATCTGGGCAACGATATGCGTGTGGAGCCCATCCCCGAGGACATGGTGGACCTGGCCAACGAGTATCACGAGAAGCTGATGGATGCTGTCTCCATGTTCGATGACGAGATCATGGAGATGTATCTGGGTGGCGAGGAAGTGCCCCAGGAGAAGATCCGGGCCGCCATCCGCAAGGCCACCATTGCCAACGAAATGGTCCCCGTCGTCTGCGGCACCTCTTACAAGAACAAGGGCGTGCAGAAGATGCTGGATGCCATCGTTGACTATATGCCCTCTCCTCTGGATATCCCCCCCATCAAGGGTGTCAACCCCAAGACCGACGAGGAGGAAGATCGTCCTTCTGACGATAACGCTCCCTTCTCCGCTCTGGCGTTCAAGATCATGACCGACCCCTATGTGGGCCGTCTGAGCTTCTTCCGCGTGTACTCCGGTCACCTGACCACTGGTTCCACCGTGCTCAACAGCGTGAAGAACCAGAAGGAGCGCATGGGCCGCATCCTGCAGATGCACGCCAACCACCGGGAGGATATCGAAGAGGTCTACGCCGGTGATATCGAAGCCGCTGTCGGCCTGAAGAACACCACCACCGGTGATACCCTGTGCGACGAAAAGCACCCCATCATCCTGGAGTCCATGGAGTTCCCCGAGCCTGTTATCCGCGTGGCTATCGAGCCCAAGACCAAGGCCGGTCAGGAAAAGATGACCATGGGCCTGATCAAGCTGGCCGAGGAGGACCCCACCTTCAAGACCTACACCGACGAGGAGACTGGCCAGACCATCATCGCCGGCATGGGCGAGCTGCATCTGGAGATCATCGTCGACCGTCTGCTGCGTGAGTTCAAGGTGGAGGCCAATGTCGGCGCTCCCCAGGTCGCCTACAAGGAGACCATCAAGAAGGCTGTGGACCAGGAGACCAAGTACAAGCGCCAGAGCGGCGGTTCCGGCCAGTACGGCCACGTCAAGATCAAGGTGGAGCCCAACGAGTCCGGCAAGGGCTACGAGTTTATCAACGCCGTTGTGGGCGGCTCCATCCCCAAGGAGTTCATCCCCGCTGTCGACGCTGGTATCAAGGGCGCCCTCAACGCCGGTGTTGTGGCCGGCTTCCCCGTTGTGGATGTGAAGGTCACCCTGTACGATGGCTCCTATCATGAGGTCGACTCCTCTGAAATGGCATTTAAGATCGCCGGCTCCATGGCCTTCAAGGAGGCTATGCGCAAGGCTGATCCCGTGCTGCTGGAGCCCATCATGAAGGTTTCCGTCATTGCTCCCGATGACTATCTGGGCACCGTGATCGGCGATCTGACCGCCCGCCGCGGCCAGATCCTGGGCCAGGAGGCCCGTCCCGGCGCACAGCAGGTGGACGCTCTGGTGCCTCTGGCCAACATGTTTGGCTATGCCACCGACCTGCGTTCTTCCACCCAGGGCCGTGGCCAGTACACCATGGAGCCCCACAGCTATTGCGAGCTGCCCAAGAACCTGCGGGACAAGATCGTGGAGACCCGGACCAAGACCCAGGGTTAATTCGGGTATTGATTTTCCACGCAATATACTGTAAAATAAGCAATGCTGAATATTTTTTGCATTGCACCAAAGGTATTTTCTAAATTGTTAGGAGGATTTTCAAATGGCTAAGCAGAAATTTGAAAGAACCAAGCCCCATGTCAACATTGGCACCATTGGTCACGTCGACCACGGCAAGACCACTCTGACCGCCGCTATCACCAAGTGGCTGTCTCTGCAGGGCAAGGCTCAGTTCGAGGCTTATGACAGCATCGACAAGGCTCCCGAGGAGAAGGAGCGCGGCATTACCATCAATACCGCTCACGTCGAGTATGAGACTGAGGCTCGTCACTATGCCCACGTTGACTGCCCGGGCCACGCTGACTATATCAAGAACATGATCACCGGTGCTGCCCAGATGGACGGCGCCATCCTGGTCATCGCTGCTACCGACGGCCCCATGGCTCAGACCCGTGAGCACATCCTGCTGGCCCGTCAGGTGGGCGTGCCCGCGATCGTTGTGTTCCTGAACAAGTGCGACCAGGTCGACGACGAGGAGCTGCTGGAGCTGGTGGAGATGGAAGTCCGCGAGCTGCTGAGCACCTATGAGTTCCCCGGCGACGACATCCCCGTTATCAAGGGCTCCGCTCTGAACGCCCTGATCTCCGAGTCCAACGATCCCGCCGCTCCCGAGTATGCCTGCATCAAGGAGCTGATGGACGCTGTTGACTCCTATATCCCCACTCCTCCCCGCGATGACTCTCTGCCCTTCCTGATGCCCGTCGAGGACGTCTTCACCATCTCCGGCCGTGGTACCGTTGCTACCGGCCGTGTGGAGCGTGGCATGCTGAAGCTCTCCGAGGAAGTCGAGATCGTCGGCCTGACCGAGGAGAAGAAGAAGACCGTCGTTACCGGTATCGAGATGTTCCACAAGCTGCTGGACTTCGCTGAGGCCGGCGACAACATCGGCGCTCTGCTGCGTGGCGTGGACCGCAATGGCATCGAGCGTGGTCAGGTTCTGGCCAAGCCCGGCTCCATTCATCCCCACACCAAGTTCAAGGGCCAGGTCTACGTCCTGTCCAAGGACGAGGGCGGCCGTCACACCCCCTTCTTCAACAACTATCGTCCCCAGTTCTATTTCCGCACCACCGACGTTACCGGCGTCATCACTCTGCCCGAGGGCGTTGAGATGTGCATGCCCGGCGATAACGTCGAGATGAGCGTTGAGCTGATCACCCCCATCGCCATCGAGAAGGGCCTGCGCTTCGCTATCCGCGAGGGCGGCCGTACCGTTGGTTCCGGCGCTGTCACCGAGGTCGGCGAATAATCTGACCCGCTGAAAAGCTAAAAAAAGGACTGCCGCTACGCGGCAGTCCTTTTTTGCTGGGGCCGGGGCGAGAAATTGTTTGACGGTTTCCTGGCCTGGTACGACAGCTGCTCTCAAACAGATACCCCGGTAAAGGACGGATAGCGCACGGACAACCGCGAGGGAATGCGGAGTGCCCGTGCGCTTCTTGTTTGCGGACAGGTGGACATTTTTTACGGAAACTGCTATAATCGTTTTCAAAATAAAAAACGGCAGACCACAGGAGGATGCTTATGGAACAGTTGCCTGCATACCGCAAGATCGATTTGGAGACCTGGCCCCGGCGGGAGCATTTTCACTATTACCGCAGTATCATCAAGTGCGGCTATTCCCTGACGGCACGGGTGGATGTGACGGCGGCGGTGGAGCTGGCCCGGCGGGAGCACAAGCGTTTTTACGGCTGCTTTTTGTACGCGGCTGCCAAAGCGGTCAACAGCATGGATGCCATGCGGATGATGGTGCCGCCGGAGGGCGGCGCCGGCGTATGGGAGACCTCAAATTTGAACTTTACCGTGTTCCACCCGGAGGACGAGACCTTTACAGACCTTTGGATGGAATACTGTCCGACTTTTGAGGCGTTTTACCGGGAGTTCACCCGGGTGGTGGAGACCTATGGGAACTGCCGGGGCATCAAGGGCCGCCCCGGGCAGCCGGCGAATTTTTTCTGCATCAGCTGTCTGCCCTGGCTGGATTTCACCGGCTGCACCACCCATTCCGTGGGAGAGCCGGCGCTGTTTCCCATCATTGATTTTGGAAAGTACACGGAGCAGGGGGGACGGTATACCCTGCCGGTGGCGGTGACCATCTCCCACGCCGCGGCGGACGGCTACCACACCAGCCTGTTTTTCAAAAAACTCCAGGAAAACCTGGATGCGTTACCGTTCTGAGCGGTACGGATGAACACGGAAAAGGAGCACCTATGGAAGAAAAAGAGACGGAAAGCGTGGGACTGCGGCTGCTGAAAACGGGGCGAAAAGGGATCATCCATGCCATTTTCAGCCGCATGGGCCTGATCGTTTTGCTGCTGCTGGTGCAGATCATGCTGCTGTTCAGCGTATTTTACTGGTTCGAGGAGTTTCTGCCCCACATTTTGGGCGGCACTGTGATCTTCACAGTGACCATGGTGGGCGTCCTGCTGAACAGCTCCACCGACCCCACGGCCAAAAATACCTGGCTCATTGTCATGGCGGTGATGCCGGTGTTCGGTGCGCTGCTGTATCTTTATACCCAGAGCAACATCGGCCACCGGGCCCTGAAAAACCGGCTGGGCCAGCTCATTGACCAGACGAAGGACAGCATCCCCCAGGAGGAACGGGTGCGGGAGGAATTTGAAAAGCAGGAACCCGGTGCCGCCGCCCTGGCCCGGTATATCCACCGCAGCGGCTGTTACCCGGTGTATGACCGGACGGACGTTACGTACTTTCCCTCCGGGGAGGCGAAATTTGAAGAGCTCCTGCGGCAGCTGGAGGAGGCCAGGGAGTTTATTTTCCTGGAGTATTTCATCGTGGACGAGGGTCTCATGTGGGGCCGTGTCCTGGAGGTCCTGGCCCGGAAGGCGGCGGAGGGCGTGGATGTGCGGGTGATGTACGACGGCACCTGCGAATTTTCCACCCTGCCCCACGACTACCCCAAGCGGCTGCGGGCCCTGGGTATTCGCTGCAAGGTGTTTGCTCCTATTTCCCCCTTCGTTTCCACCCATTACAATTACCGGGACCACCGGAAGATCCTGGTCATCGACGGGCACACGGCCTTTACCGGCGGCGTGAACCTGGCGGACGAGTACATCAACCACACGGAGCGGTTCGGCCACTGGAAGGACGCCGCCATCATGGTGAAGGGCGAGGCGGTCCGCAGCTTTACCCTGCTGTTTTTGCAGATGTGGAGCATTGACGAAAAGCAGCCGGAGTTTGACCGGTATCTGCAAGCTCCCGCCCATCCGGCAGAGGACGCCCCCGGCTTTGTGGTGCCCTACGGCGACTGCCCCCTGGACAACGACAAGGTGGGAGAGATGGTATACATCGACCTGCTGAACCGGGCCCGCCGGTATGTGCACATTATGACACCGTACCTGATTTTGGACGGCGAGCTGGAGACGGCGCTGAAATTCGCCGCGGAGCGGGGGGTGGAGGTTTCCCTCATCCTGCCGGGCATTCCGGACAAGGCGGCACCCTATGCCCTGGCCAAGACCCACTACGCTTCTCTGATGGCCTCAGGGGTGAACATCTACGAGTATACCCCCGGCTTCGTCCATGCCAAGGTGTTCGTCAGCGATGACCACGAGGCGGTGGTGGGCACCATCAATCTGGACTACCGCAGCCTGTACCACCACTTTGAGTGTGCCGCCTACCTCTGCGGCACCAGCTGCATCTCGGACATCGAGGCGGACTTCCAGACCACACGGGCTCAGTGCCGCACCGTGACTATGGAGACTCTCCGAAAAGAGAAGTGGACCCGGAAGCTTGCGGGCTTCCTGTTGAAGGCCGTGGCGCCCCTGCTGTGAAAGTAAGAAGGACCTGTCCGTATTCGGACAGGTCCTCATTGTTACGGTTTTCTCTTGTAGCGGCCGCCGCCTGCCGGCTGGATATACTGCTGGTCCAGCAGGAAGTCAATGACCTGGCCGCTGACCTTGGCGGGGTCCTGGACCATCAGCCGCTTCCGGGACCAGAACTGCCGGACCGTCACGCCGGCGATCTGCTGCTCCACTCCCCGGACCGTGATGGTGTCGTGCTTTTTCAGGTATTTCAGCACCCGGCTGCCGCAGGCGCTCAAAAGCGCCCGGGTCAGGTCCTCCTGCTGGCCCAGGGATTTTTTCAGGCCCCAGACGTACAGGGCGGCTGTGACCGCGGCGAACAGGAGTACGCCCGCGATGATCTGCCCCGTGGTCATTTGCGCTCCTTTCCGGCAAAGCGGATGAAGCCGTTGTTCCGCAGGATCTGCATATACTTCACCAGCCGGTCATAAAGAGGCTCCGCCTCCTGGCCGAATTCCGCTTTCACCAGCTCCGCGATCTGGCCCACGGTGCGCTGGCCGTCGATGCGCTGAAAGATGAAGCTGCCCATTTCGTCCAGGTCAATGTGGCTGACCCGGGGCCGGTGAAAGAATTTTTGGGCGATCCAGGCGTAAAAGCCACGGTGGACCATATGGATGGTCACCTTGCCGCTCTCATCCGCGTCCCAGCTGTTTTTCTCCGAGACCACCGGGATATAATCCAGGAAATTTTCCGGAGACTTTTTTGACATGGCGGTTCCTCCCATTGACCGAGCCGGGCCATATACCACGGTATACGGCCCGGCTTTGGCGTATGTTACTTGGATTCCTTGGCGCCCTTGTTGGCAAAGAGCACAATGGTGGCCAGCAGGCCGGCGAACAGCACCAGACCGCCGATGTTGCCCAGGTTGACGGAGCCGGACAGGTCCAGGTTGATGCCCAGCACGGCGAACACAGCCAGCAGGATACCCACCACGCCCTCGCCGGCGATCATGCCGGAGGTGTACAGGATGCCGGACTGGATGCAGTCGTTCTTGGCCTTTTCGGAGGTGTACTTGCGCTTCTCCAGAGCCAGGCGCACCAGGCCGCCGGCCATGATGCCCGCGTTCAGATGGATGGGCAGGTAGATGCCGATGGCCACGGGCAGCACAGGCAGGCCCAGGATCTCCATGGCCACGGCGATGAAGACGCCGGTGAACACCAAGGCCCAGGGCAGATTGCCGCCCATGACGCCCTCGATGACCATCTTCATCATCATGGCCTGGGGAGCGCCCAGCTCCTCGGAGCCAAAGCCCCAGGCGGCGTTCAGCAGGTACAAAATGGCGCCAATGGCCACGGCGGAAACACACACGCCGATGAGCTCGCCGTACTGCTGCTTCCGGGGCGTGGAGCCCAGCAGGAAGCCAGTCTTCAGGTCCTGGGAGGTATCGCCGGCGATGGCGGCGATAATGCAGATGACGGAGCCGATGGCAATGGCACCCACCATGCCGGAGGCGCCGGTGGAGCCGGTGGCCTTCAGAATGATGGTGGCGATGAGCAGCGTGGCGATGGACATACCGGATACCGGGTTATTGGAGGAGCCGATGAGACCCACCATCCGGGAGGAAACGGTGGCAAAGAAGAAGCCGAACACCAGGATGATGAGGGCGCCGATCAGGCTGACGGGGATGCCGGGGAACAGCCACATGAACACGGCGATACCCAGGCACACCAGCACCACGATTTTCATGGAGATGTCCTGCTCCGTCCGCAGGGTGCCCTCCGCGCCCTTGCCATAGTCCTTAAAGGCGGCGGCAAAGGTCCGCACGATCATGGGCAAAGACTTGATGAGGCTGATGATGCCGCCGGCCGCCAGGGCGCCGGCACCGATGTAGCGGATGAACTTGCTCCACAGACCCCAGGTGCCGCCGGTGGCCCACAGCTCCGCCACGCTCACGTCGGCGGGATAGATGACCAAGCTGCTGCCGAACAGGGCGATCATGGGCATCAGCACGAACCAGGCGATGGTGCTGCCCGCGAACATATAGGAGGAGATGCGGGGGCCGCAGATGTAGCCCACGCCGGCCAGGGCGGGCAGCACATCCACGCCGAAGCCGGAGCCCTTATAGGCGTCGATGGTGTAGTCCACCTCGCTGGGGAACAGCTTCAGACCGTCGGCCACGAACTTGTAAACAGCGGCGATGCCCAGGCCCCAGAACACGGTGGAGGCTTTGGCACCGCCCTCCTCGCCGGCCATGAGGACCTCGGCACAGGCCTTGCCCTCGGGATAGCCCAGAGTGCCGTGCTCCTTGACGATGAGGGCGCTGCGCAGGGGGATCATCATGAGAACACCCAGCACACCGCCGCACAGGGCGATGAGGCCGATGTCGATGAGAGACGGCATGTCGCACAGGCCGTCCGCCGCCCACATGAACAGGGCGGGCATGGTGAAGATGGCGCCGGCGGCCAGGGATTCGCCGGCGGAGCCGATGGTTTGGACCATGTTGTTTTCCAGGATGGAGTCCCGCTTGAAAATGAAGCGGATGACGCCCATGGAAATGACCGCCGCGGGAATGGAGGCGGAAACGGTCATGCCAACGCGCAGGCCCAAATAGGCGTTGGCGCCGCCGAACACCACAGCCAGAATGGCGCCCAGGATCACGGAAAACACTGTGAACTCAGGCACGATCTTGTCTGCGGGGACGAACGGCTGGAATTTCTTTTCTTCCACGTCTTTCTCTCCTTTTGAAATGGTCTGCTTGAAACGTTCTTGCAAGTCCCTCTCTCACGAACAAGCATCTTTCCAATTATACGTGATTCACGCATATATGTCAAGGTATCCATGAGACTGGCTAAAAAATCCGAAACACTTCGTTGCAAACTGACAATGCTAAAAATGCAATTCGGCCATGCGGACACGGCATTCCGATGTGGCGGAGCCGCACAAACTTTTTCCCATGGCTGCAATTGGCAGTTGCCGGGATGGCCGGTGGGATGTATAATGAAATAAAAACTGTCAAAAAGGGGGAAAATCCTTGCAAAAGCGATATGACAAGATATTTCCGGGAACCATTCTCTTTTCCATCGGACTGATGCTGCTGGGAGTGGTCCTGGATGACCCTGCCCAGATCCCCATGGGCCTCTACCACATTATCACCATGCAGGACCTGCTTATCACGGACTATGTGTATATCGCCGGCCCCGGCGCGGCACTGGTGAACGCGGGCCTTGTGACGATCATCTCCATTTGCATCATCCGTTTTTCGGGAGACCCGTACAACGGCTTTACCATCGTGGAGATGGGACTGATGGCGGGCTTTTCCCTGTTTGGAAAGAACTTTGTCAACATTTGGCCCATTATCCTGGGTACCTGGCTGTATGCCCGCTACCAGCGGGAGCCGTTTTCCAAATACGCCTCCGTGGCGCTGCTGGCCACCTCCCTGGCGCCCTTGGTCAGCTACATGGCTCTGGGCAGCGTCCATGCCAGCATCCCCCTGGGCATCCTGACCGGACTGGTCATCGGCTTTATCCTGCCGTCCCTGTCTGCCTATACATATAAGATCCAAAACGGCATGAACCTCTACAACATGGGGTTTGCCTGCGGCCTGTTCGCCATGATGGTGGTCCCGGTCCTGACAGCCTTCGGCGACAAGCCGGACTCTGTGCTGTACTGGGCGGAGGGCTATAATAAGACCTTTGTCATCGCCCTGGGCATTCTGTGTGTGACCATGATTTTGCTGGGCCTGTTTGCCACGCCGGTGCCGCCCTGGGCGGTGTGGGCCGGCTACCGCCGTCTGCTGTCTACCACCGGCCGGGCACCCAGCGATTACCTGCGTATGTTCGGCGCCGGTCCTGTTATGATGAACATCGGCATCAACGGCCTGCTTGGCATTTTGTACATCCTTATCGTCGGCGGCGACCTGAACGGCCCCACCGTGGGCGGCATCTTTACCATCATGGGATTCTCCGCCTTCGGCAAGCATCCCTTCAATATCATCCCCGTGATGATCGGCGTGGCCATCGGCGCTTATGGTATGCACTATACGCCGGATTATCCCTCCCTCCAGCTGGCGGGCCTGTTCGGCACCACCCTGGCGCCTATCGCCGGCCACTTTGGCTGGCCCTTCGGCATTCTGGCGGGCTTCATCCATTCCGCCCTGGTTTTGCAGACCGGCGGTCCCGTGGCGGGACTGAACCTTTATAACAATGGCTTTTCCGGCGGCCTGATCGCCATTGTGCTCTATCCCACTATCACGGCCATCTGGAGACACCGCCGGCCCACCCTGCGGGACGAGGATTACTACGACCTGTTCGAGGAGAGCGCCCCCATCGATACCTCCTTCTGGCGGACGAAGCGGTCTGAGGCCACTCACCATTCCACCCATGAGATGCACCCGGAAAACCCCGGGCGGAATGGTCCTGACTCCCGGATGACCGATGACGTGCCGGAAGAAACGGAAGTGGATTGAACTGTAAAACAAAGGGACGGTGTGCTTCGGCACGCCGTCCTTTTCCGTGTCTGCTCCTGAAAAAGGCGGGTTGCAATCTGCGGGAAAGTATGCTATATTAGGCAAATGAAAATCATTCTCAATTTGTAAGGAGCATCCCTGTGAAAAAACACTTGACCATTCTGCTCTTATGCAGCCTGCTGCTCAGTGGCTGCGGCCAGACGGTGCAGCCCAAGGACCCGGACCGGATGCAGATCGTGACCACCGTGTTTCCCGCCTACGATTTTGCCCGGGCCGCGGCCGGAGACCTGGCGGATGTGACGCTGCTGCTGCCGCCGGGAGCGGAGACCCATTCCTACGAGCCCACGCCGGCGGATATCTTATCAGTGCGGGACTGCGACCTGTTCATTTACCTGGGCGGCGAGTCCGACGCCTGGGTGGACACCATCCTGGACTCCGTGGAGCCCACCGGCGCCGTGATGAAAATGGTGGACTGTGTGGAGCTGCTGGAGGAGGAAGAAGTGGAGGGAATGCAGTCCCAGCCGGGACACGACCATGACCATGAGGGGCATGAAGACCACGATGACCACGAGGGGCATGAGGACCATGGCCTGGGACAGGTGGTGGAATACGATGAGCATGTCTGGACCTCTCCCCGCAACGCGGCGGATATCACGCTGGCCGTGGGGGAGAAGCTGGCGGAGCTGGATGGAGCACACGCCGCGGTGTACCGGGAAAACGCCGCTGCTTATGAGGGGGCGCTCCGGCGGCTGGACGGGGAATTCGAGGCGTTTTTCGATTCCCTGCCGGACCGGACCATCGTCTTCGGCGACCGCTTTCCCCTGCGGTATTTCGCGGAGGAGTATGGATTGGACTATTACGCGGCCTTTCCCGGGTGCAGCACCCAGACGGAGCCCTCGGCGGCCACCATCGCCTTTTTGACGGACAAGGTGCGGGATGAGCACATCTCCACAGTGTGGTATATCGAGTTTTCCAACCATCTGGTGGCAGACAGCATCGCCGAGGCCACCGGCACGAAAACGGCCATGTTCCACACCTGCCACAACGTTTCCGGGGCAGAGCTGGACAGCGGCGCCACCTACCTTTCCCTGATGGAGGGGAATCTGGAAACGCTGCGGGAAAACCTGCCCTGACCCTTGCAAGGGCCTGGCAAATTTGCTATCCTAGAGGGCGAAACAAGGAGGCAGTACCGTGGAGAGCAAATTTGATTTTTTGAATTTACAGTTTTTCACCAAGGCGGCGGTATATCCCGGCAGCATCGGCACCTTCCGCTACCGGTTCCAGCGGACCGGCTGGATGAACGACGGCACCATCCAGGTCTGGGTGTACGAGAATATCAGCTTTGAGCTGGCCCAGGACGTGGAGACGGAGACCTTCCCCTGGACGGAGGAGGGCGTGACGGCCATCAAGGCCTGGCTGGATGAAAAGCTGGCCCAGCGGGGCAGCCAGCCCTACCGCATCTGGGCGGGGAACCATGTCCGGGAGAAAAAGGAGGGCGAGGCAACATGAAAAACCATCTTTTGGAGCTGGCCGCCCAAGGCCGGCCGGCACTGGGCACCTTTTATGAGCTTGGCGGCATCGCCGCGGCGGAATGCCTGGGCACTGCCGGACTGGACTTTATGATCGTGGACACGGAGCACGGTCCCTATGACGTGGAGAGTGCCCTGACGGCCATCACGGCGGCCTCCCGCCGGGACTGCGCGCCGTTGGTGCGGGTAAAGGATGTGACCCGGCCCTCCGTGCTGAAAATGCTGGACGTGGGCGCCAAGGGCCTCATCGTGCCGGATGTACGGTCTGTGGAGGAGGTGCGGCGCCTGGCGGAGTACGCCAAGTACTATCCCCTGGGCCGCCGGGGCTTCGCTCCCACTCTGGCCAGCGGCTACGGCTTTGACCGGGAGGCGGCGGATGTGGAGAGCTACTTTGCCCTCTGCAACCGGGAGACGCTGCTCATCCCCCAGTGCGAGACGGCGGAGGCTCTGGAGCACATTGAGGAGATCGCCGCCATGGAGGGCGTGGATGGCATCTTCGTGGGGCCTTACGACCTGTCCGTGGCCCTGGGCAAGCCTGCCCGGATGGACAATCCGGAACTGCTGGCCGCCATTGCCCGGGTGCTGGCAGCCTGCAAGGCAAACGGCAAGCTCAGCATGATCTACGCCGGAGACGCCGCCGGCTCCGCACGGCTTTTCCGCCAGGGCTTTGACTGTGTGGCCTGCGGCATGGACTCCATTTTGCTGATCCAGGCGGCTAAACAGTTAAAAGCCGATGTGGAAGCCCTGTTGTAAAGAGAAAAAAGAATGCCTGTCCCATCCGGGACAGGCATTCTTTTTAGGAGTATCAGAACAGGCCGGAGATCTTGCCGAACTCGTCCACGTCGATCTTCTCCGCAGCGGGGACCTTGGGAAGGCCCGGCATGGTCATGATATCGCCGGTGAGGGCCACCAGGAAGCCGGCGCCGGCGGAGACCTTCAGGTTCCGCACGGTGATCTGGAAGCCCCGGGGAGCGCCCAACTTTGTGGCGTCATCGGAGAAGGAGTACTGGGTCTTGGCCATGCAGATGGGCAGCTTGTCGAAGCCCAGGGCCGTCAGCTCCGCGGCCTGCTTTTTGGCGGCGGGGGTCAATGTCACGCCGTCGGCGTGGTAGATCCGGGTGGCGATGGCGTTCAGCTTATCCTCAATGGTGCCGTCCAGCTCGTAGGAGTAGTGGAAGTCACCGGGCTGCTCACAAAGGCGCATGACCTCCTGCGCCAGAGCGATGCCGCCCTCGCCGCCCTTGGCCCACACTTCGCTGAGGGCCACGTTGACACCCAGGGCCTTGCACTTTTCTTCTACCAAAGCCAGCTCGGCGGGGGTGTCGGTGGGGAAGGCGTTGATGGCCACCACGCAGGGCAGGCCGTAGACCTTGGTGATGTTCTCCACATGCTGGAGCAGGTTGGGCAGGCCCTTCTCCAGAGCCTCCAGATTTTCAGTGTTCAGCTCCGCCTTGGGCACGCCGCCGTGGTTCTTCAAAGCCCGGACCGTGGCCACCACCACAACGGCGGAGGGGGTCAGGCCAGCAAAGCGGCACTTGATGTCCAGGAACTTCTCCGCGCCCAGGTCGGCGCCGAAGCCTGCCTCGGTGATGGCGTAGTCCGCCAGGCGCATGGCCATGCGGGTGGCGATGATGGAGTTGCAGCCATGGGCGATGTTGGCGAAGGGGCCGCCGTGGATGAAGGCGGGAGTGCCCTCCAGAGTCTGGACCAGGTTGGGCTTCAGGGCGTCCTTCAGCAGGGCGGTCATGGCGCCCTCGGCTTTCAGGTCGTGGGCGGTGACGGGACGGCCGTCATAGGTATAGCCCACGATGATGCGGGCCAGCCGGGCCTTCAGATCCATCAGGTCCGTGGACAGGCACAGCACCGCCATGACCTCGCTGGCCACGGTGATATCAAAGCCGTCCTCCCGGGGACAGCCGTTGACCTTGCCGCCCAGACCGTCCACGATGAAGCGGAGCTGGCGGTCGTTCATATCCACAGCCCGCTTCCAGGTGATGCGCTTGGGGTCGATGCCCAGGGCGTTGCCTTGCTGGATGTGGTTGTCCAGCATGGCGGCCAGCAGGTTGTTGGCGGCGCCGATGGCGTGGAAGTCGCCGGTAAAGTGGAGGTTGATGTCCTCCATGGGGATGACCTGGGCCCAGCCGCCGCCGGCGGCGCCGCCCTTCACGCCGAACACGGGGCCCATGGAGGGCTCCCGCAGGGCCACCATGGCGTTCTGGCCCAGCTTCCGCAGACCGTCGGCCAGGCCCACGGTGGTGGTGGTCTTGCCCTCGCCGGCGGGGGTGGGGTTGATGGCGGTCACCAGCACCAGCTTGCCGTCGGGCTTCTGGACCTCCCGCAGCAGGGCATAGTCCACCTTCGCCTTCACATTGCCGTACAGCTCCAGATATTTTTCATCCACGCCGGCGGTCCTGGCGATCTCCGTGATGGGCTTCGGGGTGCAGGACTGGGCGATCTCAATGTCAGACAGAATCTTCATATACAGCCTCCCAAAAATATAAATCAAAACCGAAAAAGGTATTACTTATCCGCGCTTGAAAACTATACCACGAATTCCGGCGAAAGAAAAGAGCCATTTTCAAAGGTGGGCTTCATATTTTTGCAAAGAAAGTATAAGGCGTGCTAATGGCTTGACAGAGTAAGAGCGAAATTGCTATAATGAAAAAAACAAGTTGGAGAGGTGAAAGGATGATTTCTGTTTCCTGCTGAAAGGTCATAACGGCACTGTGGCTCCGGGAAGGGGCCGGGCTTTGTCATGCCCGGGTGCCGAAAGCAGGAACGCAGATCACCCGCGCCATGTTATACGCAGCCCGTTTGTGTAAACGGGGTCATGCCGTTATGCCGTGCGCCGCAGGAGAAGTTCCTGCGGCGCATTTTGTTTTGTATGGAGGACCGCATATGTCTATGATTCGGGTCACAGACCTGACCTTTGCCTATCCGGGCAGCTATGACAATATTTTTGAACACGCCAGTTTTCAGTTCGACACCAACTGGAAGTTGGGCTTCACCGGCCGCAATGGCCGGGGCAAGACCACATTTCTGCGGCTTTTAACGGGAGAGCTTCCCCATGGCGGCGCCATCACCGGCGGGGTCCCCTGCGGATATTTCCCGCCGCCGGTGAGGGATGACAGCCGAATGACCCTGGAGGTCATGGAGGCAGCCTGTCCGGCGGCGGAGGAGTGGGAGCTTCTGCGGGAGGCGGGGCTGCTGGAGGTGGACGGGGAGGCGTTGTACCGTCCCTTCTCCACCCTTTCCAACGGGGAGCGGACCAAAGTGCTGCTGGCGGCGCTGTTTTGCGGCGAGGACCGCTACCTCCTTATCGACGAGCCCACCAACCACCTGGACGCCCATGCCCGGCAGGTGACGGCGGAGTATCTTCGGAAAAAGCGGGGCTTTTTGCTGGTGTCCCACGACCGGGACTTCCTGGACGGCTGCGTGGACCATATGATGGCTATCAACAAAACCGGCGTGGAGGTGGTGAGCGGCACCTTCTCCTCCTGGTGGGAGAACAAGGCACGAAAGGATGCCTTTGAACAGACAAGAAACGACCGCTTGAAAGGCGAGATCAGGCGGCTGGAGCAATCGGCGGAGGAACGGCGGCGAAAGGCTGACGCTGTGGAGCGGGCCAAGACCGGCATCTCCTCCCAGGGCATCGTCAAGCACGGTCTGCGCCCCTATCTGGGAGAAAAATCCCGGAAAGGACAGCAGCAGCGGAAAAACATCGACCGCCGGGCGGAGCGGGCCATTGCGGAAAAGTCCGAGCTTTTACAGGACCTGGAGCGGGCGGATGCCCTGAAGCTCTATCCCCTCGCCGCCCGGGGACGGCTGTTGGACCTGAAGAATGTGACCCTTTCCTATGGGGTGCGGACAGTGTGCGGCCCGCTGACCTTTGCGTTGGAGCCGGGAGACCGGGTGGCGCTGGACGGCTCCAACGGCTGCGGCAAGTCCACACTGTTAAAATTCCTGTGTGGGGAGGAGGGCATGAGCCATGCCGGGGGATCGACCCGCCTCTCCGGGCTGACAGTGTCCGTGGTGCCCCAGGATACCTCCTTTTTAAAAGGCTCTTTGCGGGACTTTGCCCGGGAGAGCCAAGTGGATGAAACGCTGCTGCTGGCCATCCTGCGGAAGCTGGACCTCTCCCGGGTACAGTTTGAAAAGGACCTGGCGGACTGGTCCGCCGGGCAGCGGAAAAAGGCGCTGCTGGCCCGGAGCCTGTGTCAGAGCGCCCACCTGTATATCTGGGACGAGCCGCTGAACTACATCGATGTGTGGAGCCGGATGCAGGTGGAGGAGCTGCTTTTGACGTACCGACCCACCATGCTGTTCGTGGAGCATGACGGTGCCTTCCGCCGGCACATCGCCACCCGCGTGGTCCAATTGTAAAAACAGCGCCGGGAGCTTCCCGGCGCTGTCAGGCTGTCGAAAAATTTTTTTCGACAGCCTGAGCAAGTTTTTCAGCACTTAAAAAGTGCTGAAAAACTTAGATTTAAAACGAATGGCCCAGGCCACCCTCTCTTGCCGCTGCGCGGCAATTCACCTTGGGACACCCCTCCTGGGTTGTCTCCGCGCCAAAAGCCGCCTTCGGCAGTTGCGCTCCGACACGCGCCTGCGGGCGCAGTCTTTCGTAACTATCTTCCTTCCCGCTTTCCAGCAGTTCACCCTTTTTCGACAAGCCCAGCGCCGGGGACTTCCCGGCGCTGTCTGTTCAGTAGTTGAATTTATCGATGTGGACGTTGTCACAGAACTGCGCCTTCAAGGCCTGGAGCTGTGCAAAAATCTCCGTTTCACAGTGGACCTGCTGTAGCTCCGGGGAGGTCCAGGACTCCACCAGCAGCAGCGCATCCGCATCCTGAGCGTCAAAGAAATAATCGTATTTCAGGTTGCCTTCCTCGTGGATGGAGTTGTTTCGGACACCCAGCTGGCACAGGGCCTGGAAAAAGGCGTCCCGCTGGCCGGGCTTGCAGTGATAGGTGACGTTCCAAGTTAACATAATATATATCTCCTTTTTTAGGATTCCGGCACCAGACGGCGCATATCCGCCGGCAGGGGCGCGGTCAGGGACAGGACTTCCCCGGTGACGGGGTGAATGAGGCGCAGGGCATAGGCGTGCAGGGCGGGGCGGGGGATAAGGGCCGGGTCCTCTGTGCCGTACAGCCAGTCTCCCGCCAGGGGGTGACCGATGGAGGCCATGTGAAGGCGCAGCTGATGGGTGCGGCCGGTCTCCGGCACCAGCTTTACCAGGGAGAGGGCCTCTCCCGGCACCAGGACCTCATAGTGGGAGATGGCGCTCTGACCGTCGGGGCGTATCTTCCGCGCCACGGCGGAGGTCTCATCCCGGCCGATGGGGGCGTCGATGGTGCCCCGGAGAGGCTGGGGACAGCCCAGGCACACGGCCCGGTACTCCCGGTAAAAGCCCTCTGTGTGAAGGGCGCGGCGCAGGCGGTCGTGGACATAGCCGCTTTTTGCCACCACCATGAGGCCGGTGGTGCCCTTGTCCAGCCGGTTCACGGAGTGGAAAATGAAATCCGTGCCCCGCTGCCAGGCCAGGGCTCCGGCCACGGTGGGGGTATCCGGCAGGAAATTGGAGGCATGGGCCGTCATGCCGGCGGGTTTATCCACCACCAGCAGGTGCCCGTCCTCCCATACGATGGGCAGCGGCCAATCGCCGGGAGTGGGCAGGACCTTGGGGGGCCGGTGGTCTCCGGTCTCCACCTGCAATACATCTCCCGCGTGCAGAATGTCCACGGTGCGGGCGTGGCGGCCGTTTACCAAAATGCCGTTTTCCGCCCGGGTCAGCCGGGCCACGGCGTGGGTGGAAAAGTGCAGCCCCGCCTTTAAAATATGGCGGACGGTGGAGCCGTCCTCCGCCGCCGTGATGGTTTTTGTGATGGTTTCCAGAGGCGTGCCCTCCTTTCGCCCTTTACCATAGCATAAAAAGCTGCTTTTGCATAGCCAAAACCAGAGAAGTGTGGTAAAATAACCTATCTGTGCAAATGAACGCAAGGAGGCATCCCATGCTGTTATCCGCGGAACGCATTTCCATCAACTTCGGCAGCCGGCAGCTGCTGGAGAATGTGAATTTTTACTTGAATGAGGGGGACAAGACCGGCATCATCGGTATCAACGGCACCGGCAAGTCCACATTTTTGAAGGTGCTGGCGGGCATCACGGAGCCGGACGCCGGCACCATTTCCCGAAATCCCAACGTGCAGGTGAGCTTCCTGCCCCAAAATCCGGTGATGGATGACAGCGCCACTGTGCTGGAGCAGGTGTTTCTGCATTTTTCCCCGGAGTTCCGGGCATTGAACGAATACGAGGCTAAATCTATGCTGAACCGCCTGGGCCTGCCGGACTTTGACCAGAAGGTGGGCACTCTCTCCGGCGGCCAGCGGAAGCGGGTGGCTCTGGCGGCGGCGCTGCTTCACCCGGCGGATGTGCTGGTACTGGACGAGCCCACCAACCACCTGGACGCCGAGATGACCGCCTGGCTGGAGGACTGGCTCCGACGGTTCAAGGGCGGCCTGGTCATGGTGACCCATGACCGCTACTTTTTGGAGCGGGTGGTGAACCACATCACGGAGCTGAGCCGGGGCAAGCTGTACCACTACGAGGCCAATTACTCCAAATATCTGGAGCTGAAAGCCCAGCGGGCGGAAATGGCGGAGGCCAGCGAGCGCAAGCGCCAGTCTATTTTGCGGGTGGAGCGGGAGTGGATCCTGCGGGGCTGCAAGGCCCGGACCACGAAATCCAAGGAACGCATCCAGCGATATGAGGCCCTGCTGGGCCAGGACGCGCCGGAAACGGATGACACCGTGCAGCTGGCGGCGGCCTCCAGCCGCCTGGGGAAAAAGATCATTGAGCTGAAGGATGTCACCAAGGGCTTTGACGGCAGGACGCTGGTGGACCATTTCTCCTATAACCTGCTGCGAAACGACCGCATCGGCATCGTGGGCCGCAACGGCGCGGGCAAATCCACCCTGCTGCACCTGATCGCCGGGGAACTGACCCCGGACAGCGGCAGCGTGGATATGGGAACCACGGTGAAGGTCGGCCACTTTTCCCAGGAGGGACGGGAGCTGAATTTGGACCAGCGGGTCTACGATTTCATCCATGACATCGCCGACGAGGTGCGGACAGACGAGGGCACCTTCACCGCCAACCAGATGATGGAGCGGTTTCTGTTTCCAAGTGACCTCCAGTCCGTGCCCATCGGGCGCCTTTCCGGCGGGGAACGGCGGCGGCTGTACCTGCTGTCGGTGCTGATGTCGGCGCCCAACGTGCTGCTGCTGGACGAGCCCACCAACGATTTGGATGTGACGACCCTCTCCATTCTGGAGGACTATCTCCAGGGGTTTCCGGGCCCGATTTTGGTGGTGTCCCACGACCGATTCCTGCTGGATAAGCTGGCGGAATCCATTTTTGAGGTCCGGGACGGCCGGGTGCTGCGCTACACCGGCAACTGGTCCGACTGGCAGGCCAAGCGCCGGGAGGAGGAAGCGCCCGCGAAAGCGGAGAAACCCAAAGCGGCGGCGGAGCGTCCCCGGGAGCGGAAGCTGAAATTCTCCTATAAGGAGCAGCTGGAATTCGAGACCATCGACGGAGAGCTGGCGGAGCTGGAGCGGCAGGTGGCCGAGTGCGCCGAGGCCCAAGGCCGCTGCGGCAGCGACTATGTGAAGCTCCAGGAGCTTCAGGCCAAACAGGCGGAGCTGGAAGCAAAGCTGGAGGAAAAAACGGAACGCTGGGTCTATCTCACGGAACTGAAAGAAAAAATCGACGCCCAGAACGGCTGAGTGGAAATATCAGGTGACAGGAACACCAATTTTTGTTATAATAACAGCACTTACATTTTGAAATGGAAGGAGGGAGGACTTGGACACCAGGTTTGACTGGCAAGGCGGGATCGCGGCCATCCGAAAGGAGCACCGCAAGATCGATGGAAAGTGGCTGTGGATGCAGTACCGGCTGATGGCCGCGCTGGCGGCATTTGCCACGGCGGCGGAGGTCATCATGTATTTCCTGCTGCAGGAGCTGCGGATCCCCAAGGTTTCTTCGACCGTGTATCTGCTGAAGTATCTCGTGGCGCCGTTCGCGGCCAATTTGCTGTTGACTCTGGGCGCGGCGCTGGCGGTTCGGAGCGGCCTGACGGAAACACAAAAGAGCTATCTTGTCTCCACGCTGCTGGCGGTGATGGCCTTTGTGATGTACACAGTCCACGCGGTGTTTCCGGCATTGTCCTCCCTGTTCATCATTCCCCTGCTGCTGACGGTGGTTTACGGTGACCAGCGGCTGACGGCGTACATCGCCGCTTGCTGTGTGGGCGGCAAGGCGGTCTCCGACCTGCTTTTGCGCTGGGACCCCAGCCGGATCAAGGTCACGGACAGCGTGGACACCCTGGTGGATTTTGGCCTTTCCCTGGTGCTGCTGGCGGTGTTTTACGGGGTCTGCGCCTGCATGATCCTGATGGAACAGCAAAAGCACGAGGCATCCATCCGGCTGGAGCAGGAGCGCCAGCGGCTGCGGGAGGAGTCCCTCCGGGACCAGCTGACCCGCGTGGGCAACCGGGAGGCCCTGCGGCAGATGTTCCAGACCATGGAGGCGGACCAAAGCGGCCAGCGGTATTTTCTGGCCATGATGGATCTGGACGATTTCAAAAACCTGAACGACACCTACGGCCACAGCCAGGGAGACCGGTATTTGCGGGCCCTGGGCCAGGTGCTGCTGGACCTGTCAAAAGGAGAAACGGCCTCCTTCCGCTTCGGCGGCGACGAGTTTTGCGCGGTATTTTGGAACTGCGGACCGGAGCGGGTGGAACAGCTTTGCCGGGAGATCCAGCGGCGCTACGCCGCGGCGGCCGCGGACTGCGGCAGCCGGCAGGTGTCCCTCAGCATCGGCGTGGCGGAATACCGGCGGCAGGAGTCGACGGAATGGCTGCTGGACCGGGCGGATGCCATTTTGTACCGGGCCAAGCAGAATAAGGGCAGCATCCTGCTGGAAACAAATTAAAAAAAGAAGCCCTCCCGGCGGGAGGGCTTCTTTCTGTGTCGTTAGATGCGCTCAGCTTTTTCTTCGGCATACCAGAGATTCCAGGTCTGCCGGTAGACGGCGGCGGTGGCCTCTGTGTGGCACACCATGCGTACCCGGCGGGGAAGCTCGTGTTCCGCCAGCCAGTCCATCATGGCCCGCAGGGCCACCGTGGCGGCCTGGGGCAGGGGATAGCCGTAGATGCCTGTGGAAATAGAGGGGAAATCCACACTTTCAATGTTGTTGGCGGCGGCCAGGGACAGGCAGCTGCGGTAGCAGGAGGCCAGAAGGGCGGGCTCGCCCAGTCCGCCGCCCTGCCAGATGGGGCCGGGGGTGTGGATAACGTATTTGGCGGGCAGGTCATAGCCTTTTGTCAGCTTGGCCTTTCCGGTCTCGCAGCCGCCCAGGGTGCGGCATTCCTCCAGCAGCGACCGACCGGCGGCCCGGTGGATGGCACCGTCTACGCCGGAGCCGCCCAGCAGCGAGGTATTGGCGGCGTTGACGATGGCCTCCGCGTCGGAGCGGGTGATGTCTCCCACGATGATGTCAAATCGTTTCATACTATCGCCTCCTTAAAATCCAGTATATCCCGATTCCGGGAAAAAGCAAGGTCACATCTTTCCACTGGACATGGACCGCGCTTTTTCCGCAATAGCCCTTGCGGTTTCTAAATTTTTGTGGGATAATCATTCCAATGTTCAAATACTGCGAAAGAATGGAAGAATGAGTTATGTATCCACGGAAGATCGCGATCCTGACAGATTCCTGCGCCGATTTGTCTCCCCAACTGGCGGAGGAGAACCATATTTTCGTGGTCCCCCTGCGCATTTTGTGCGCTGACGGGGAATACCTGGACGGCGTGAATATCCGGGGCGAAGACGTTTATCGCCGCCTGCGGGCGGGAGAACTGCCCCAGACCTCCCTGCCTGCAACGGAGGAGATCTTGAAGCTGCTGACCCGCATTCATGAGGAAGGCTATGACGGCGTGATCGCCGTCATGCTCTCCGGCGGCCTGTCCGGCACCTATAATCTGCTGCGGCTGGTGGCGGAGGAATGCCGGGGCAAGCTGGAAGTCCGGGCCTTTGACTCCGTCAGCGGCGCCCTGGGCCTGGGCATGACCGTGCTGCAATTGGCGGAGGATATCCGGAACGGTATGGACTGGGAGGAATTGACGGAGCGGCGGGCACCACAGCTCATCGCGGGGACCCATCCCTTCTTCTCCGTGGATACCCTGGAATACCTGCAAAAGGGCGGGCGCATCGGCAAAGTCACCGCCACGGCGGGGATGCTGCTGCAGATCAAGCCGCTCCTTACCTTTGCCGAGGATGGCCAATTGACCTCCGTGGCCAAGGTCCGGGGGAGAAACCAGGTGGTGGACAAGCTGGTGGACCTGACGGTGAAGGCCTGCGGCGGCCACAAGCGGTACAATCTGGCGGTGGCCAACGGCGGCGCACCGGAGGGCATGGCGCTGGTGCGCCAAAAGCTGACGGCGGCTCTGCCGGATTACGACCACATCTGGGAGGGTGAGATCGACGGCACCCTCAGCGTCTACATCGGCGACGGCGTGCTGGGCGCCGCTGTCCAGGTGTTGGACTGAAGGAAACAAACAAGCAGCCTGCGTCCCCACAGGGACGCAGGCTGCTTCAGGCTGTCGAAAAAATCTTTTCGACAGCCTGAACAAGTTTTTCAGAACTTAAAAAGTTCTGAAAAACTTAGATTTCAAACGAAAGACACCCCTCCTGGTTTGTCTCCGCGCCAAGAGCCGCCTTCGGCGGTTGCGCTCCGACACGCGCCTGCGGGCGCAGTCTTTCGTAACTATCTTCCTTCCCGTTATCCAGCAGTTCACCCTTTTTCGACAAGCTCAGGCAGCCTGCGTCCATATTGGACGCAGGCTGCTGCTTATCTGGACAGGTATTCCCGGCAGCACCGGCGGGCCTGTTCCGCTGTGGAAACCTCGTCGATGGTGACGAGATGTCCCTCTTTCACGGTGACCTTTCCGGCCACCACCGTGTAATCCACCGGGCCCCGGAGGCCAACGGTGGCCAGTACATCGGCGGGACTGTACTCGCCGCCCACCAGCTCCAGCCGGCGGGAATCCACCAGGAAGAAGTCGGCGCACTTGCCCACTTCCAAGGAGCCGATGTCCTCCCGGCCCAGCAGCCGGGCGCTGCCCCGGGTGGCCATTTTCAGCACCTGGTAGCCGGAGGGGGCCGCCTTGCTGGAGTGGAGCCGGTGGAGGAGATAGCAAACCCGCAGCTCCTCCAGCAGGGAAGAACCGTCGTTGCTGGCGGAGCCGTCCACCGCCAGGCCCACGGGGACCCCCAGGGCCAGCATCTCCGGGATCCGGGCCACGCCGGAGGAGAGCTTCATGTTGGAAATGGGGCAGTGGGCCACGCCGGTGCCGGTACGGGCCAGCTCCCGCAGTTCCTCATCGTTGAAGTGGATGCCGTGGGCATACCACACGTCCGGCCCGGTCCAGCCCAGGGAGGCCATGAACTCCAGGGGGCGGACGCCGTGGTGGGTCAGCATATAGGCTTCCTCGTCCTTTGTCTCGCACAGGTGGGTGTGCAGGCGGACGCCGTACTGCCGGGCCAGAAGGGCGCTTTGCCGCAGCAGCTCGGCACTGACGGAGAAGGGCGAGCAGGGGGCCAGGGCGATCTGCCGCATGGAGCCGGGACGGGGGTCGTGGTAGGCCTCGATGATGCGGGCGGAATCCCGCATGATCTCATCCACCGTTTGGACCACACTGTCCGGCGGCAGGCCGCCGTCCTTTTTGGAGAGGTCCATGCTGCCCCGGGAGGCAAACATCCGAATGCCCAGCTCCTCCGCCGCGGCCAGCTGGGCGCCGATGAGGTCGCCGGCATGGGCGGGGAAGACGTAATGGTGGTCAAAGCAGGTGGTGCAGCCATGCTTCATCAGCTCGCCCATGCCTGTCAGGGAGGACAGGCGGATGACGGTTTCGTCCAGCCCCTTCCAGATCTCATACAGGGTGGTGAGCCAGTCGAACAGCTCCATGTTCTGCACCTGGGGCAGGTTCCGGGAAAACACCTGGTACAGGTGGTGATGGGTGTTGACCAGACCCGGATAGCACCAGAGATGACTGCCGTCCAGCACCGTGTCGGCCTTCTGGGGCAGGTTCGGTCCCAGCGCCCGGATGAAGCCGTCCTCGCAGTAGAGATCGACTCCGGACAGCACCCGGTCCTCCGCATCACAGGTGATGATGCTTTGCAGGTTTTTTACCAGTAAAGAGCACATGAAAGCTCCTCCTTTCAGACAATAGTATACGATAGATGGACACCAGGGTCAACTTTTTTGTATATCCTGCCGAAAACGCCTTGCGAAATGGAAAAGAGTGTGATATGGTCTAATTGTACCTGTATTGTCTGCGGGAAGCGGACAATCTAGAGGAAAGGAAATGAGAGACATGCTGGATATTTTCGACATTCTGGGGCCTGTGATGGTGGGGCCCTCCAGCTCCCACACGGCGGGAGCCGTCCGCATCGGAAACATGGCACGGGCTCTGCTGGGCAGCCAGCCGGTAAAGGCGGATATCGCCCTCCATGGCTCCTTCGCGGAGACCGGACAGGGCCACGGCACCGACAAGGCTCTGGTGGCAGGCCTGCTGGGCATGCGGCCGGACAACCTGGATATCCCCCGCAGCTTTGAGATCGCCGCGGAACAGGGCCTGGAGTTCCATATCCACCCCGTGCAGCTGCGGGACGCCCATCCCAACACCGCCGTTTTGCAGGTGGAGGACGCCAATGGCAAGAAAATGACGGTCCAGGGCGTTTCCATCGGCGGCGGGCGCATCCGCGTGGATAAGATCAACGGCGTGGATGTGAACTTTACCGGCGCCTACAATACCCTGGTGGTCCGCCACCAGGACGTGGCCGGCGAGCTGTCCCGCATCACCAATGAGCTGGCGGTGGGCGGCGTGAACATTGCCAACATGAGCCTTTGCCGCAACCGGCGGGGCGGCGATGTGCTGACCATCATTGAGACGGACCAGAAGCTGCAAGCCGACGTGGTGAAGCGGATCAGTACGCTCTATGCCGTGCACGACGTCACCTATTATGAAAAGGAGGACGCGTAACCATGGCACTGGAATCCATGCAGGAGATCTTTGATGCGATCGAAAAAACGAACCAGCCCTTCTGGCGTGTGGTCCTGGCCACGGACATGGAGGAGCGGGAAGTGACCGAGGCGGCCTCCATGGAGCGGATGCGCTTCACCTGGCAGGCCATGCTGGACTCTGTGGAGAGCTACCAGGGCGAACGCCGGTCCGTCAGCGGCCTGGTGGGCGGCGACGGCGCCCGGGTGCGGGACTATGCCGCCAGGGAGAAGACCCTCAGCGGTGATTATCTGACGGAGGTCATTGCCACCGCCCTCAGCGTGGGCGAGTCCAACGCCTGTATGTGCAAGATCGTGGCGGCTCCCACCGCCGGCGCCTGCGGCGTACTGCCCGCGGTGCTGGTGCCCCTGTACAAGCAGGGCAACATTGAAGAGGAGGACATCCTCAAGGCGCTGTATGTGGCCTCCGGTATCGGAGCGGTCATTGCCTTCCGGGCCTGCATCGCCGGTGCCGCCGGCGGATGCCAGGCAGAGATCGGCTCCGCCTCCGCCATGGCGGCGGGTGCGCTGACGGCCCTCCGGGGCGGCGACGCGGAGCAGATCGGCAACGCCGTGGCCATGGCACTGAAGAATCTCATGGGCCTGGTGTGTGACCCCGTGGCGGGTCTGGTGGAGGTGCCCTGCGTGAAGCGCAACGTGGTGGGCGCCGTCAACGCCATCAGCTGCGCCGACATGGCCTTGGCCGGCGTGACCAGCCGCATCCCCGTGGACCAGGTTATCGACTGTATGGGCGACGTGGGCCGCCGTATGCCGGTGGAGTTCCGGGAGACCGCCCTGGGCGGCCTGGCCGTGACGCCCTTCGGCCAGTCCGTGAAGGAGAAGATGCTCAAAGGCGAGCTGTGATACATAAAAAGGACCGCCGTTAAGAGCGTTGCCATAAGAAAACATGAGGAAACCCAGTAAAATCAATGTTTTTTAGGGCAGCGGAAAGCGGGGCACGGTACAAAAACCAAATATCGCACAGAAAAAGGGTGTTGTCACACAAGGCAGCACCCTTTTCTGTTATCCAGCCTTGCCGCAGATTTTGAAAAAAGTCTGCGGCTTTTTTCATGCCCAAATACGGAAAGGAGGCGACGCCATGCTATTTACTTCCGGCCCTGACCGGGCCTTTGAACGGCTGATGCAGGAAAAGCCCGGTTTCGATCACT
>SFDT01000047.1 GCA_004558115.1 Clostridiales bacterium
GGCGTTGCCTACTGTGCCGATTGCGGAGAAAAAATGTACTACTGCACCTCGCGGAACTTTGAAGAACGACAGGATCATTTCGTCTGCTCTACCTCTCGCAAGAAGGGAAAAGACGTGTGCGGAACGCACTTCATCCGTGCGGTTGTTCTGGAAAAGGGCGTGCTGAAATTTCTGCAAATCCTGCTTTGGTATATCTCCGATTGTGAGGATCTGTTCCGCGATAAGCTGGGTGCAAAGCGCAAGGAGGACTTCAAGAAAGAACTCGCCGCAAAGCGCAGACAGCTCACGCAGGTACAGCGCAGGATGGAAGAGCTTGACCGTCTGTTCAAACGGCTCTATGAGGACAATATCTCCGGCAAAATCAATGATAGCCGATTTGAAAAGCTGTCCGCCGACTATGAAAATGAGCAAACAGAGCTGACGGAGAAAATGCAGCTTTTGGAACAGGAGATTGCCCAGCAGGAGGAAGAAGCCGACAGCATTGAGCAGTTCATCCTCCGGGCGAAGAAATATCCCAACTTGCAGGAACTGACGCCCGCTGTGCTGCATGATCTTGTGAACAGGGTCTATGTTTCCGCGCCGGATAAGAGCAGCGGGCAGCGAGTGCAGGATGTGCATATCAGCCTTGCCTGGGTTTCCTGCCGGAGAGCATCATTGCCGAAATGCTCACGCACGCATCAAAAAGCAGAACAGCGTGACTCCCGCCACGCTGTTCTCTCTAAACCTTATAAACCTGTCTTATGCGCTGCTACCCTGAGGGCGTTCCTTTTTATCATTGGTATCTATATTGTTTTCCGGAGTACTGGTCCACGCAGCTGAGGAACATGTCATGGCTGCGGAACTCCAGCATTTGGCAGCCTTCCTCCTCGTGGAAGGACACGATCCGGCGGTTGGTATCCACCCAAATACGCCACAGGTTTTCAACGGCATTCTTCGGTTCCATAGGAAGGCTCCCTTCTTGCATGATGTACACTCCTTTGCGCTTTTGTCTATAAGACGATTTGACTTCCCGTTTTGTTTCACTCTTTGCGAAAAAATTTTTAATTTTTTTCTTCCCGCTCCAGCTCCGCCGCCACATCCGCCTTCAGCTGCTCCCAGGCCTCCGGGTGCTCCACATAGTACAAGGGGCACTCCTTCCCCGTCACGTCATAGTGGCGGATGACATCCGTCTCAGGGTCCAGCTTGAATTCCCGGCACAGCCAGGCGGCGAGTTCCACACAGCGGCCGTAGGTGACGGGGGAGAATTCCCCCATCTCGTCCGGATGGCACACCTCGATGGACACGGTGTCGCCGTTGCGGGTGTTGGAGGCGTAGGCTACCTCCGTCAACGGCACGCACTGGACCACCTCGCCCTCCAGGCCCACCACGAAGTGGCTGGAGGCATAGGTCCCCTCCTTGCCGGAGGCCAGGGAGGCGAAGTAGTTGCGGTTGGCCCGGGCGGTGGTGCCGGGGTTGCCCACGTAGTGGATGACCACGGCGTTGATGTCCTCCAGGGGCGTGCCGGGCCGGGACCATTCGTTGACCGGGATGTAGTCCTTTTCCACGTAGTCCGGCACGGCGATGTCCTCCCCGGGGAGGCCCCGGTTTCCCCACCAGACGCCCAGGGCGGCGGCCCCCAGGACCAGCGCCAGGCACAGCAGGGCGAACCGGGGATTCAGCCGCCGGTGCTTCTTTCTTTTGTATGCGCTCATAACTCAGCCTGTTACATACACGGTGGTGGGGCCGTCGGCGCCGCCGATGACGTCCGCGGATTCAACAGCCGCCATTTCCTGGGCAAACTTTTCCTCCATTTCCCAGGTATCCTCGGGGTACAGCTGGCTGTTGGTCACCAGGTCCGCCTCCGTGATAAAGCCCAGCTCCTTCAGGCAGGAGATGGTGTTGTCCATGCCGGGACGAAGGGTGATGCTGATCCAGTTGCGGCGGGGATTCCCATCCTCGCCCGTGTAGGCAAAGCTCAGTTCCAGGCTCAGGGCGTACTCGCCGCCCCAATCCGATTCCAGCCAGGCGTACTGGCCCCAGGCGCCCGCCGCGGCGTCCTTTGCCACAGCCGCCTGCAGCGCGGCGCACTCCCGGCTGCTGAGGTCGTAGCCTGCGTTCCGCCGCTCCACGTAGACGCTGCCGCCGGTGGGCGCAAAGCGCGCATCATTCAGGTGGATGCGCCGGGCCTTCATCTCCTCGCTGTTCACCAGGGAATCCAGCAGGTTGTCGTAAGTGCCTTCCTGGGCCAGCCGCTGCCGGGAGATGGGCAGGTAGTATTTGCGGTTTACCTTCAAGCCGCCGGAAAGATAATAGGTCACATGGAAGGACGCATCCCCGATGATGAGCTGGCTCCGCCAGTCCTCCTGGCCGGTGATCCCCATGATGTAGTCCCGGTCCGCCGCGATGGCCTGGTGGACGGCGCGCACCCGCTCCATAAGCGCCTCGTCCTCACCGGGATAGAACGTATAATTGTTGTCGGCGGTATACAGCGTCATCTTTTCCACCCGGCTGACCTCCGGCACCCGGTCGGCCACACCCAAAACGTCAAAGTGCAGCACGGCGCACACCACGGCGCAGCCCGCCGCCGTCAGGGCAAGACCCCGCCAGCTGCCCCGGAACACCCGCAGGGACTTGGCCAGCAGCATGGAGGCGCCGTAGTAGCCGATGGCGCCTGCCACCAGCATACACACCAGCAGAGGCAGCACCTCGTAGTACCGGCCCTCCTGGAAGCTCCGCCAGAACAGCTCATAGAGCAGCAGGCCCCCCAGCAGGGCGGAAAGGCCCGTGACGCCGTAGCGGAACACCGGCTTCATCCAGCCCACGGCCACCACGTCACCGGCGGACTCGCTGCGGCGCCGGCGGTACAGCAGCCAGGCAATCACCAGCAGCGCCGCCCCCGCCAGGGCGTACACGCCCACGAGCCAGAGGTTTTGCAGCTCCACAGAGGTGAGGACGTCGGTATAATAGCCCGTGCCGGTCAGCTCTCCCCGCTGGAACACCTCTTCATAGGTGGAGCTGACCCGCAGGTGGTTTTCCAGGTATACCGTGGGGCTCAGCCACTCCACCACGCCGGAATAGCTGCCGCTGAGGCCGAAGATGAAGCCCTGGGAGAAGGTGCACACCAGCCAGTCCAGCATGACCGCCAGGAAGTGCAGCAGGAAGTACACCGCCGGCAGGGCGAAGGTATTGCCGGTGATAAAGGCCGCCGCCGTGGCGGTGGCGAAGTAGAAAAAGCTCAATCCCAGCACCGCCAGAATGGTGACACCCAGGCCCTTGGCGTCAAAGCAGCCGCCCACCACGCTCACGAGAACGCACAGCGCGCCCACAATGACATAGGGAATGAGCATCATGGCCATGCCGGAGAGGAAGTTGGTGAAAAACAGTCCTTCCCGCCGGATGGGCAGGGTGTGCATCAGTCCCACACTGCGGCTGTTATAGAGGTAGCTCCACACCAGCATGGCGCAGAGGATGGCGTACAGCAGCGACACGATGGGCACCGCGTAGGCCGCCGCGTAATAGTACATCTCCGTGAAATCCAGGGGCCTGTTCCACAGGTAAAAATCCTCGTCCCGGAGGAACTGCACCAGCAGGGCCAGGGGAAACAGGCTCCCGGCAAAGGACGCCATGCCCCACAACGGCCAGAACCGGGTCAGGTTCCTGCGTAGCAGCGTGGCGTTGAAATATTTAGAGAACGATGTCTTTGACTGCATAGTCCGCACCTCCCAGTTCGTAAATGAAGATCTCCTCCAGCGTCAGGGGCACCGCGTCCACCAGCATGGGGTCGTACACCGCCAGCCGGGCGGCGGCCTCCTGGGCGTTCATCCGCATGATGAGAGTGTGGATGCGGCCCACCCGGGACACGTGGAGCACCGGCAGGTCCGCCGGCACCTCCTGGCCGTCCCGGAACACCACCTGCATCTTCACCATGTTGTCCTGCAGCTGGGCCAGGGACCGCTCCAGCAGCACCTTGCCCCGGTCCATGATGCCCACGTGGTCGCACACGTCCTCCAGCTCCCGCAGGTTGTGGGAGGAGACCAGCACCGTGGTGCCCCGCTCCGCCACATCCCCCATCACCAGGGACCACACCTGCCGCCGCATGACCGGGTCCAGGCCGTCCACCGGCTCGTCCAGGATGAGGTAGTCCGGCATGCAGCTGAGGGCCAGCCAGAAGGCCACCTGCTTCTGCATGCCCTTGGAGAGGCGGCGGATGGTCCGCTTTTCGTCGATGTTGAACACTTCCTTCAGCTTTTCATACCGTTCCACGGAAAACCGGGGATAAAATCCCTTGTAAAAGCGCATCATATCCCGTACGGTGGATTGCAGGAAATAGTACCAGTCGTCAGGGATGGCGGCCACTCTGGCCTTCAGCCCCGCGTTTTCCCACACGTCCTCCCCGCCGATGGCGACGGTTCCCTCGTCCTGGCGGTAAATGCCCGTCAGGTGGCGGATGATGGTGGACTTGCCGGCGC
Organism: Clostridiales bacterium; assembly: GCA_004558115.1. Taxonomy (GTDB): domain Bacteria; phylum Bacillota; class Clostridia; order Oscillospirales; family Oscillospiraceae; genus Oscillibacter. The sequence continues at coordinate 4,449 of SFDT01000047.1, forward strand.
CGTTGGGGCCCACCAGGCCGTACACGCTGCCGGTGGGAACGGACAGCGACGCGCCGTCCAGGGCCGTGAAGCCGTCAAATCGCTTGACAACGTTTTTCACTTCGATCATGACTCATACGCCTCCTTGATCAGCGCCTCCAGCTCCTGGCGGGAGACGCCCAGATAGTGCAGCTCCGCCGCCAGCTCCCGCACCTGGGCCAGCAGCTCTGTCCGGCGCTGGGCATCGGCGCCGGTGTTCCCCGCGGCAAAGCTGCCCTTGCCGGGGACGGAATAGATATACCCCTCTCCCTCCAGCTCGTTGTATGCCCGCTGGATGGTGTTGGGGTTGATGGCCAGCTGGGCCGCCAGGGCCCGCACCGACGGCAGCTTTTCATCCGGCCCCAGCGCGCCGGTGACGATCAGCTTCCGCAGGCCATCCTTGATCTGCTCATAAATAGGCCGGGAGTCCCGGTAATTCAGGCTGATCACGCCGCTCCCTCCTTTACCGAATCATGAAAAAAGCCAGGAAGATGGCCCCCGCGAACACCAACGCGCCCGCAAGCGCCAGCAAAGAAAGACTGAAAACCATGGTTGCCTCCTGTTTTAACTGTACTAACTGTTCTAGTACAGTTAGGATACTACGTCATAACGCTCTTGTCAACCCCTGATTTTGGTCCAAAATTTCTTTATTTTATAGGAAAAAGGCCAAAATTCCTCTTTACAAGCGGATTTCCCTGTGTTATATTTTTTAAGCACGCCAATGCGTGCCCATGCCCCGGCGCTTCGTTTCGCGGACTTTCACCGGCCCGAAACGCAGTCCCGTGGGGAATATTTTTGAAAGGTGGAATCATTCCATGCTGCGTAAAGAACAGAAGACCGCTATCATCGACGCCAACCGTACCCATCCCACGGACACCGGCTCTCCCGAGGTCCAGATCGCCATTCTGACCGAGCGCATCAACGTGCTGACCGAGCACATGCGCAACAACCCCCAGGACAAGCACTCCAACCGTGGCCTGCTGAAGATGGTCGGTAAGCGCCGCAGCCTGCTGGACTACCTGCAGAAGAAGGACATCGAGCGTTACCGCGCCCTGATCGCCAAGCTGGGTATTCGTAAGTGAGAAGCAACTAGGGTGACGGAGCTGACCTCCGTCACCCTTTTCTGCGTATTTTAAGTTACTTCCGCCGGGAGCCGTTGCTTTTTGTGTTTGAAACTGTGCCCGATGTTTTCGGACATATTTTCAAATACGAAAAGAGCCGCTCCCGAGCATGAAAGCAAAGGAGAAAAACCATGTCAACCATCATCACCAAAAGACAGTTCCCCAACTACCGCAAGTATGAGATGGAGCTGGCTGGCCGCCCCCTGACCCTGGAGGTGGGCAAGCTGGCCGAGCTGGCCAACGCCGCCGTTATGGTGGGCTACGGCGACACCCGCGTGCTGGTGTGCGCCACCGCCTCCGCCCGTCCCCGGGACGGCATCGACTTCTTCCCCCTCAGCGTGGACTTTGAGGAGAAGATGTACGCCGTGGGCCGCATCCCCGGCTCCTTCAACCGCCGGGAGGGCCGCCCCGGTGAAAAGGGCATCCTGACCGCCCGGGTCATCGACCGGCCCATCCGCCCCCTGTTCCCCTATGACTTCCGCAACGACGTTTCCATCATGGCCACCGTCATGAGCGTGGACCATGACTGCTCTCCCGAGATCGCCGCCCTCATCGGCACCTCCGCCGCCCTGGCCATTTCCGACATTCCCTGGAACGGCCCCGTGGGCGCCCTGAAGGTGGGCCTGGTGAACGGTGAGCTGGTGTTCAACCCCACCAGCGAGCAGCGCAAAGTCTCCGACCTGGACGTGACCGTGGTCTCCACCGGCAAGAAGGTGGTCATGATCGAGGCCGGCGCCAACGAGGTCCCCAATGACAAGATGTTCGAGGCCATTCAGAAGGCCCACGAGGAGAACCAGAAGCAGATCGCCCTCATCAACCAGATGGTGGCGGAGATCGGCAAGCCCAAGTTCGACTATCCCCACGCCTCCTTCGACCAGGAGCTGTTCGACGATATCGTGGCCAACTTCATGAACGAGGCCAAGGCCGCCATGGACACCGACGACAAGAACGTCCGTGAGGCCCGCTGGAACGCCATGATCGAGAAGTGGCACGAGAAGTATCTGGACACCCATCCCGACATGGACCAGTTCCTGGAGGAGATCACCTACAAGTTCCAGAAGAAGATCGTCAAGGCCTGGCTGCTGGAGGGCCACCGGGTGGACGGCCGCGCCAAGAACGAGATCCGTCCCCTGGACGCCGAGGTGGGCGTGCTGCCCCGGGTCCACGGCTCCGGCCTGTTCACCCGCGGCCAGACCCAGGTCCTGTCCGCCTGCACCCTGGATACCCTGTCCGCCAACCAGAAGCTGGACACCATCTGGGAAGAGACCGAAAAGCGCTATATGCACCACTATAACTTCCCCGGCTACTCCGTGGGTGAGGCCAAGCCCGCCCGCTCTCCCGGTCGGCGTGAGATCGGCCACGGCGCCCTGGCGGAGCGTGCCCTGCTGCCCGTCATCCCCTCCGTGGACGAGTTCCCCTACGCCATCCGCGTGGTGAGCGAGGTGGTCAGCTCCAACGGCTCCACCTCCCAGGGCTCCATCTGCGGCTCCACCCTGGCCCTCATGGACGCCGGCGTGCCCATCAAGGCCCCCGTGGCCGGCATCTCCTGCGGCCTGATCCAGGATGACGACGGCTCCTTCACCACCTTCATCGACATCCAGGGCGTGGAGGACTTCCACGGCGAGATGGACTTCAAGGTGGCCGGCACCAAGAAGGGCATCACCGCCATCCAGATGGACCTGAAGAACGACGGCCTGACCATGGAGATCATCAAAAACGCCCTGGACATCACCTATGATGCCCGCTGCGAGATCCTGGACCAGATCATGCTGCCCTGCATTTCCGAGCCCCGGAAGGAAGTTTCCAAGTACGCCCCCAAGATGCTGACCATGCACATCGACCCCTCCAAGATCCGGGAGGTCATCGGCTCCGGCGGCAAGGTCATCCAGAAGATCGTGGCCGACACCGGCGCCAAGATCGACATCAACGACGACGGCTCCATCTTCATCGCCGGCGTGGACGCCGCCTCCTGCGACGCCGCCAAGAAGTGCATTGACGACATCGTGTTTGTGCCCGAGGTGGGCGCTCTGTACTACGGCCGCGTGGTGCGCCTGATGACCTTCGGCGCCTTCGTGGAGCTGGCTCCCGGCAAGGACGGCCTGGTGCACATCTCCAAGCTGGCCGACCACCGCATCGAGAAGGTGGAGGACGCCTGCAAGATCGGCGACATGATGTGGGTGAAGGTCACCGACATCGACGAGAAGGGCCGCGTGAACCTCTCTCACAAGGACGCCGTGAAGGAGATCAAGGCCAAGGAGGCCGCCGGCGAGCGGATCAAGTAAGCGTTTCCCCGGTTTTTTTGAATCGCTGGAGGGCCGGCCCGAAAGGGCCGGTCCTTTTTTGCTGCCGCAGATTTGCGGCGTTATGCACCCCCCATTGTCGTCGAAAGAAGCTGCGCTGCACTCACCCTGCCTAAATGGCAGGGCTCGCACCGCTCCGCTTTTTTCTCCTCTCCCCACGAAAACCGCTTCGCTGGGTTTTCGTGGGGGCCCCATTTGTCTTGCCAAAGAAAACGGGCCGTGCACGGTGGAAGAAAAAGCCGCTTGGTCCAAACTTGCCCGGACGGGCAAGTTTGGGGATGCGGACGGTTGTTAGCCACGACCGGATAAAACCCGCCAGGTCTCATCCAGGTGCGCTGTACCTTGGCAATCATCCAGCCTTCAAGCCGCAAGTTGTAACGTGGTTTCTCATTCTAGGCTGCTTATCGAAGCGCCCTGCTTCTCTTCCCGCTGCCGCTCCGTGGGGGAGTTTCCAAAGAGGGGGCCGCAGCCCCCTCTTTGTGTCGTTTGAAGGGGAGGTCCAGGAGGGGGAGACCGAAATCCCCCTCCTGGCGTGTCTTTCCATCATCATGGCTGTCCCCCATCCTAAGAGGATGCCTCTTTCCTTTTCCCCGGAAATATGCTATCCTTGCCTACGAAAAGGAGCTGAACTTTTATGGATATCATCGCCGCCATCGCCACCGGCCATTCCCCCACCGCCATCGGCATCGTCCGTGTGTCCGGCGAGGGCTGCTTTGCCTGCTGCGACCGGGTGTTCCGGGCTTTCAATGGCTCGCCCTTTTCCCAACAGACGCCCCGGAGCATGGTGTTCGGCGAAATGCTGGACGCCCAGGGCCGTGTCATCGATCAGGGGCTTGCCGTCCGCTTCCCCGAACCCCGCAGCTACACCGGCGAGGACTCCGCCGAGTTCCACTGCCACGGCTCCCCTGTGGTGCTGCGGGAGCTGTTGTCCGCCCTGTTCGCCGCCGGCGCCCGGCAGGCGAAAGCCGGGGAATTCACCCGGCGGGCCTTTTTGAACGGCCGCCTGGACCTGACCCAGGCGGAGGCCGTCATTGACCTCATCGACGCGGAGACCGCCTCCGCCGCCCGAAACGCCGCCGCCCAGCTGGACGGCGGGCTGCGCCGGGTGCTGGAGCCCATTCAAGACGCCCTGCTGGATGTCACCTCCCGGTTTTACGCCGTGGTGGACTACCCCGACGAGGACATCGAGGACATCCGCCCGGAGCAGGTGGCCCAGGCTCTGGACAGCTCCGCCGCCGCTTTGGACCGGCTGCTGGCCACCTGCCGGCGGGGAAAGGTGCTGAAGTCCGGTGTGCGGACCGCCATCGTGGGCCGGCCCAACGCCGGCAAGTCCTCCCTGCTGAACGCCCTGGCAGGCTTCGACCGGGCCATCGTCACCGACATCCCCGGCACCACCCGGGACACGGTGGAGGAATCCGTTCTCTGCGGCGGCGTCCTTCTTCGCCTGACCGACACCGCCGGTATCCGGGACACGGAGGATACCGTGGAGCAGCTGGGGGTGGAACGCAGCCGGAAGGCCCTGGAGGCCGCCGACCTGGTGCTGGCGGTGGTGGACGGGTCCTTCCCCCCGACGGAGGAGGACCTGGAGGTTTTGCGGCTGGCGGCCAAGGCTCCCCGGTGGATCGCCGTGTTCTCCAAATGCGACCTCTGGGACACCCAGGCCCGCTCCGTGGGCGTCATCGGCCAAGTGGGCACCCCCGCCGCCTCCGTCTCCCTCTCCGCCGTCACCGGCCAGGGGCTGGACCGGTTGGAGGCCGCCGTGGCGGCGCTGTTCCCCGCCGGGGAGGCACCGGACTCCGGCAGCCTTCTCACCGACCAGCGGCAGGAGGAGGCCGCCCGCCGCGCCCGGGACGCCGTCCGCCGGGCGAAGGAGGCCCTGGACGCGGGCCTCACCCCCGACGCCATCCTCACCGACGCGGAGGAGGCCCTGGACGCCCTGGGCGAGCTGACGGGCCGCACCGCCAGGGAGGAGATCGTCTCCCGCATTTTCTCCCGGTTTTGCGTGGGAAAATAAGGAAATAGTTCCCATTCCCGGAAAATCCGGTTTACAGAATCATGTCATGGTGTTATACTTGTGGGGAAATCATTTCAGACCTGACGGGAAGGAGTGACCCAGTATGGATGACCTGATGGCGCTGCGGGAAAGCCTCCGCTCTCAGCGGCCCGTACCCTGGGAGCAGCTGCCGGATTTCGCCCTGTATATGGACCAAGTGCTCAGCTATATGGACCGGCAGGTGATCCGCTTCGACAAGGATGACGGCCTCACCGCCGCCATGGTAAACAACTACACGAAAAGCGGCCTGGTGCCCCGGGCCGCCGGCAAGCGGTACGGCCGGGAGCATCTGGCCTATCTCACCGCCATCTGCGTGCTCAAGCATGTGATGAGCACCCGGGACATGGACCTGCTGCTGAACGAGGAGCTTCAGGGGGGCCGCACCGTCGCCCAGGGCTACGGCGACTTCTGTGCCAGCCTGGACGGGGCTTTGACCCTGACGGCCCGGGAGATGGAGCAGTATACGGACGAGGAGGCCCTGGCGGACGCCGCCATCCACTTCGCCCTTATCAGCTACGCCGCCGGCGCCGCCAGCAGCCGGTACGTGGCGCTGCTGCGGCAGCGGAAAGAATCGCTGGAGCAAGAGAGCAAGCCTCCCAAAAAAGGCAGAAAAGATAAGGAAGGGAGTCATGAAGATGCGTGATTTTGTCATTATGACTGACAGCTGCTGCGATATGACGGCTGCCATGGCCAAGGACCTGGAACTGGAAGTCCTGCCGCTGAGCCTGAACATGGGCCAGGATGTCTACCGCAACTGGCTGGACGGCCGGGAGATCGGCTTTGAGGATTTTTACGCCCGCATCCGCGCCGGTGAGACCGCCACCACCTCCGCTGTCAGCGTGGGGGAGTTTGAGGACGCCATGCGGCCCATTCTGGCCCAGGGGAAGGATATTTTGTGCATCAACTTCTCCTCCGCCCTGTCCACCACCTACCAGTCCGCCACCATCGCCGCCGGAGACCTCCGCTCGGAATTTCCGGAGGCCAAGATCTTCGTGGTGGACTCCCTGTGCGCGTCCCTGGGCCAGGGGCTTTTGCTGTACCTCTGCGCCCAGCAGAAGCGGGAGGGCCGCTCCATCGGGGAGGTCCGGGCCTATGCCGAGGCCACCAAGGGCAACATCTGCCACTGGTTCACCGTGGATGACCTGAACCACCTGAAGCGGGGCGGCCGCATCAGCGCCGCCACCGCTCTGTTTGGCACCATGCTCTCCATCAAGCCCGTCATGCACGTGGATGACGGCGGCCACCTGACCCCCGTCAGCAAGGCCCGGGGCCGGAAGGCCTCTTTGCTGGCCCTGGTGGACCAGATGGAGAAAAACGCCGTGGACTCCGCCCACGGTCCCGTGTTCATCAGCCACGGCGACTGCGAGGGCGACGCCCTGCTGGTGGCGGACGAGGTGGTCCGCCGGTTCGGCAACAACGATATTCATTTGAATTATGTGGGCCCCGTCATCGGCAACCACTCCGGTCCCGGCACTGTGGCGCTGTTTTTCGTGGGCCACAAGCGGTAATGCCGCCGCGGATACAAGGAGGTAGCGCACGTGAAATGGCTGGAGCTGCACATTGACACCAACCACACCGGACTGGACACCGTGGAGGCCATGCTCTCCGCCCTGGGCATCGACAACGTGGTCATCGACGACGAGGCGGAGTTCCAGGACTTCCTGGAAAACAACCACCAGTACTGGGACTACGTGGACGAGGAGCTGGAGCAGAAAATGCAGGGCCGCTCCCGGATCACCTTTTACCTGGAGGCCGGGGACGAGGGCTTCGCCAAAATGGGCGAGGTCCGTCTGAAGCTGGAGGAGCTGAAAAAGGCCGAAACAGGCCTGGGCACCCTGCTCATGACCATGGACACCATGGAGGACGCCGACTGGGAGAACAACTGGAAGCAGTATTACAAGCCCATGGAGATCGGCGCGCGCCTGCTGGTGGTCCCCCAGTGGGAGCAGGAGGACCCCCAGGTCCGGGCAGCCTGCGCCCAGAGGGTGCCTTTGATTTTGGAGCCGGGCCTCACCTTCGGCACCGGCAGCCACGCCACCACCCGCCTGTGCCTGACGGCTCTGGAAAAGCTGGCCGGTCCGGGGCAGCGGGTGCTGGACCTGGGCTGCGGCAGCGGCATCCTCTCCATCGCCGCGCTGAAGCTGGGCGCCGACAGCGCCCTGGCGGTGGATATCGACGACAAGTGCCTGGATGTGGCCTATGAAAACGCCGCCATGAACGGCATCGGCCGTGACCGCTACACGGTCCTGGCCGGGGACATCCTGACGGACGAGGCCCTGCAAGCCCGCATCGGCGGCGGATATGACATCGTGCTGGCCAACATCGTCTCCGATGTCATCATCGCCCTGGCCCCGGCGGTGCGGCCCCTTTTGAAGAAGGGCGGGTATTTCCTCTGCTCCGGCATCATCGATGACCGGGCGGAGGAGGTGGCCGGGAAGCTCCGGGACGCCGGCCTCACCATCGAGGAGACCCACAGCGCCGACGGCTGGTTCTCCTATCTCTGCCGCTGAGCGGCCTATCCTCTGCAAAGCGAGGTCCTTCCCTTGAACTCTTTGGAAAAGCTGGACGCCTTTCTGGGAAAGCACATGGCGGTCCTCATCGTGGCCTTCGTGCTGGTGGGCATCACCTTTCCGGACATTTTCTCCCCCATCAATGACTATACCATGGCCCTGTTCGCCTTCATGACCTTTGCCAACAGCCTGGGCGGCGGCTTCCGGGAAATGGCCGATGTGGCCCGTCACCCCCTGCCGGTGGTGGTCATCTTCGCCATCCTCCATGTGGCCATGCCCCTGCTGGCTCTGGCGGCGGGAAAGCTGCTGTTCCCCGAGGCGCCGCTGTTCACCACGGGGCTGGTGCTGGAATACGCCATCCCCACCGGCGTGGCCTCCCTGCTGTGGGTGTCCATCGGCCGGGGCAACACCTCCATGTGCCTGTCCGTGGTATTGCTGGACACCCTGCTGGCCCCCTTCGTCATCCCCCTGACGCTGCGGGTGCTGCTGGGGTCCGTGGTGGAGATGGACACGGCGTCCATGGTGGGCAACCTGATGATCATGGTGGCCATCCCCGCCCTGCTGGCCATGACGCTGTTCCAGATGACCCGGGGCCGGGTGTCCGTCACCGTCAAGCCCCGGCTGGCCCCCTTCGCCAAGCTGACCATGCTGGTGCTGGTGCTGGCCAACGCCACCGGCTGTGCTCCCTTCCTGCGGGATATCACCCCCACCCTGGTAAAGCTCATCTGCGCCGTGTTCGCCCTGTGCCTGCTGGGCTTTTTCCTGGGCTATCAGGCGGCGCGGCTTTTGAAGGCGGATTTTCCCACCGCCGTCACCATGAGCCTCAACAGCGGCATCCGCAACATCGCCGCCGGCAGCGTGCTGGCCATTGCGTATTTTCCCGGGGATGTGCTGTTCCCGGTGGCCTTCTCTCCCCTGTTCCTCCAGGCCACCACCGCCGTCATCGTGAAAATCCTCCACGCCACCAAAGCCGGCAAAGCCTTCCTCCAACAGAGGGAGCTTTCCAAATAAGCAGCGCACGCGAAGCAGTTCGCGTGCGTTTTTTTCATTTGTCCGACGGCTTCGACACCGTTCTCCCCTCTTTTTCCACAAGGCGCTGTACAATGGTGGAAAACGAGAGGAGGTGGGCCTGTGGTCCACAGGACGAAACGGCGGGTGCTGGACATCCCCACGGACGCCATCCGCCCCAACCCCATGCAGCCCCGGCAGGTGTTCCAGGAGGCGGCCCTCCGGGACCTGGCGGCCTCCATCCGCCAAAACGGCATCCTCCAGCCTCTGACGGTGCGGCGGACGGCGGCGGGCTGGGAGCTGGTAGCCGGAGAGCGGCGGCTGCGGGCGGCCAAGCTGGCGGGCCTCACCCATGTGCCCTGTCTGGAGACAGTGGCGGACGACCAGCGTTCCGCCCTGCTGGCCCTGGTGGAGAATTTGCAGCGGCAGGACCTCCACTACTTTGAGGAGGCGGCGGCCATCGCCGCCTATCTCCGCCAGACCGGCGCCACCCAGGAATCCGCCGCCCAGGCCCTGGGCCGTTCTCCCTCCGCCGTGGCTAACAAGCTGCGGCTGCTGCGGCTGTCCCCCGCCTGCCGGGAGGCCATCACCGCCTCCGGCCTGACGGAGCGCCACGCCCGGTGCCTGCTGCGGCTGGAGGATGAGTCGGCGCGGCTGGAGGCTGTCCGGTACATTGCGGATCACCAGCTGAACGTGGCCCAGACGGAGCAGTACGTGGACCGGCTGCTGGAGGACATCCAGTCCGCCCCGCCGGCCAAGCGGCGGACCTTCATCCTCAAGGACGTGCGGCTGTTCCTCAACAGCGTGGACCGGGGGCTGCGGCTCATCCGGGAGGCGGGGGTGGACGCCCAGACGAAGCGGGACGAGACGGAGGACGCCATCCTCCTGACCATCCGCATCCCCAAACAGAAGCGGCCCGGCGCCTGAGGATGCCGCTGTTGTTACGAGATTGTAATGCTTTTTCCACAGAAGTGTGCTAGAATGGAAAGCCAGTGGAATAGGCTGGTTGTGTGCGGCCTGTCTCCCATCACTTGTAACAACAGGAGGGCTTCATGGAACAGACAACGAAGGAAGCCATTGTGGAAACCAAGGGCGGAAAGCGCCTGAAATCCGGCGGCAAGCTGCCGCTGGTCATCCTGGGCGTGATTTTGGCGGTCCTGCTGGCAGCCTACATAGGCCTGTGCGCTTACGCCGCAAGCCGGGACACCTTCCAGCCAAACCGCCATATCAACGGCATCGGCGTGGGGGGCCTCACCGTGGACCAGGCCCAGGAAAAGCTGGAGGCAGATCTGCTGGCCCAGGAGATCACCCTCACGGACCCCGATACGGGCACGCAGGCCGTCATCACCGTGGCGGACCTGGGCTATACGGCCAATGAATTCGCCGGAGACGCCCAATTCTGGATGGACGCGGACCGGCAGATGGGCTTTTTCCGCAAGGGCTGGGCGTACATCGCCTACGCCACCGGCCGCTGGAGCGGCGGCGCCCACTGGCCGGACATGGACCGGGAAGCCCTGCGTGACACAGTGGCGCGCCTTTCCGGCGAGCTTTCCCAGGAGCCGCTGGACGGCGCCTGGGAGCTGGCGGATGACGCCGTCCTCTTTACCAAGGCCCGGGACGGACGGACCCTGAACACAGACGCCCTGGAGGCCGCTTTGGCGGATGTGGGCACTTACAGCGAGGCGGGCTATCAGGTCACCTTCTCCTTCACCACCGTCCCCGCCCAGGTGCTCACCGCCCGGGAGGTCTACGAGGAGATCGCCGGCGAGATGAAAAACGCCGGCTACGACGCCGCCACGGATTCCATTATCCCGGAGCAGCTGGGCGCGGAGTTCGACGTAGCCGCCGCCCAGAAGGCCCTGGACGCGGCGGAGCCCGGCAGCACCGTAAAAGTCGATGCCGTCATTGAGTATCCCCGGGTGACGGCGGAGCAGCTGAAGGGAGTCCTGTTCCGGGACGTGCTGGGCACCGCCACCACCCATGTCAGCGGCACGGCGGCCCGCATCTCCAACGTGAAGCTGTCCGCCTCCAGCATCAACGGCACCGTTCTCAACTGCGGCGACGTGTTCTCCTACAACGAGACCGTGGGCCAGCGGACCGCCGCCCGGGGCTATCAGGCGGCGCCCGCCTACGTGAAGGGCGAGACGGTGGACGAGATCGGCGGCGGCATCTGCCAGACCTCCTCCACGCTGTACCTGGCCTGCCTGCGGTCCAACCTGGCCATTACGGAGCGGTACGCCCACCGCTACACCCCCGCCTACATCGACTGGGGCCTGGACGCCACGGTGTCCTGGGGCGGCCCCGACTATAAGTTCTCCAACGACACGGATTATCCCGTGAAGATCGTCACCTCCTACTCAGGCGGCTACCTGACTGTGAAGCTCCTGGGCACCAACGTGGACGGCACCTCCGTGAAAATGACCACCGAGGTTTTGTCCAAAACGGCCTGGGAGACCGTGTACGAGGAGGATGACACCCTCCCCGCCGGTACGGAGCAGGTGAAGGTGACCCCCTACGGCGGCGCCAAGGTCAAAAGCTACCGCAACGTCTATGACAAAAACGGCAACCTCATTTCCTCCGCCTTCGAGGCCTCCAGTGACTACAAGGTCCGCAACAAGGTCATCGTGAAGGGCACCGCCCCGGCGGCGGAGCCCCAGATCCCCGTCTCCGGCACCACGGTGCCTGAAATCCCCTCCACGCCCACGGCCCCGGAGGAGACCACGCCCACGGAGCCTGTCTCCCCCGTTGTGGAGGAGCCGGAGGTCCCCATGGAGGAGGCGCCTTCCATCATCGTCATCGCCCCGGAGGAGCCGGAGGCATGAACAACAAAAACACATCCACCGGCGTAGCCGGTGGTTGTCATCAGACGGGCATAGCCCTTTGTTCCTCGCGGACGCGTTAACGCGTAATACGGTCTGCCAAT
>SFDT01000048.1 GCA_004558115.1 Clostridiales bacterium
GCCAAGGAGGACATCGGCGTGGTGCTGGACGAGGGGTGCTTTCCTGAGACCCTCACCGCCCCGCAGGTGGGCCGCGTGATGGCTGCCACCTACCGCCGCTGGGAGCAGGATACCTTCGACGCCTATTGCCGCCGTTTCGCTCTGCCGGAGAAAACCGCCTTCAAGGACTATTCCCGGGGCATGAAAATGAAACTCACCATCGCCGTCGCCCTCAGCCATCAGGCACGACTCCTGGTGTTGGACGAGGCCACCGCCGGACTGGACCCCATTGTCCGAGACGAGATCTTGGAGCTTTTCAATGAGTTTACCCGGGACGAGACCCACTCCGTCCTGATCTCCTCCCACATTCTCAGCGATTTGGAAAAGCTCTGCGACTACATCGCCTTTCTCCATCAGGGGCGGCTGCTGTTCTGTGAGGAAAAGGACGCCCTTCTGGAGCAATACGGCATCTTCAATGACACGGCGGAGCAAGCGGAGGCCCTCATGCCGGAAGCCATCGTGTCCATGGAAACCACGCCCTACGGCGGCGTCCGGGCGCTGGTGCGGCGGGAGCTGGCCCCGGTGGGCTTCCAACTGGAAAAGCCCACCATTGAGGACATCATCCTCGCTCTGGTGAAAGGAGAAAAGCAATGAAAGCCCTGCTCTTAAAGGATTGGTATGTACTGCGGAAGCAGGTCTGGTCCTATCTTCTCATCGTTCTGGTCTGGGGCCTGATCCCCAGCCTCACTCTAAATCTGCTGGCAGTGGTCTACGGCGCTATGATCCCCTATACCGCCATGGCCTATGACCAGCGGAGCCGCTGGGACAGATTTGCCCGGATGCTCCCCTATTCGGACCGGACTGTTGTGCTCAGCCGGTATGCGCTTGGCTGGATCTCTCTGTCTGTGGGAGCCGCTACTGTTGCCATTTGCCAAGGTGTGCTCACCTGTCTCCCGCTCCCGGCAAAGCTGTCCGCCAACCTCTCCCCCGGCTTTGTATTCGCCGCCCTGTGCGTTGGGTGTCTGCTGTTGGATCTGAATATACCTCTCATCCTTCGCTACGGTACAGAAAAGGCCCGGTGGGTCGCCATTCTCATCACCTTTCTCACCTTTGCTTCCGTAGGCGCGCTCAACGGATTGGTCAATGACGCCAAAACCGTAGCAACCGCAGTTCTCTCTCTGGCGCTGACCGGAATGCTGGCGCTGACCATCATCGCCACCGCCGTTTCCATCCTCCTGTCCCTGAAATTCTACCGGGAAAACCGCTGAAAATACGCCAAAAAAGCCGTCCGGCTCCGCCGGACGGCTTTTTCTTATCCATTTTATTCGCTGGCATCCCCGGCGTGGCACAGCCGCCATTTCAAGCCAGAGTACCGCTTCTGCTGCCGGTCGTTGGCCGCCATGGAGCGGATGGCGGCGTCATCACCCACGATGACCAGCAGCTCTCTGGCCCGGGTCAGCGCCGTATACAGCACCCCCCGCACCATGAGACTGGGTGCCGAGGACATGGCCGCCAGCACCACGCAGCGGTACTCGCTGCCCTGAGCCTTGTGGACCGTCTGGGCATAGGCCAGGTCGATCTCGCTGAGCATTTCCACGCTGTAAGGCGCTTTCCGGCCGTCAAAGTCCAGCGCCAGCCACTCGCCCCCGGCGTCGATCTCCGCGATGCGGCCTACGTCGCCGTTGAACATTCCGGTACCCACGGTGCCGTCATCCTTCTGCCAGACCACATCGTAATCATTCCGGGTCTGCATGATCCGGTCCCCTACCCGGAACACCCGCTCCCCCCACAGGATCTCCCGCTTGCCGGGTGTCCGGGGGTTCAGCGCCTCCTGCAAGAGCCGGTTCAGGTTGATGGTGCCACAAGGCCCCTTCCGGGTGGGCGTCAGCACCTGGATCTGCTCCGCCGGGATGTGCATATTGTCCGGCAGGCGGGTCTTGCACAGTTCCAGCACCGTCGCCACCGCCCGCTGGGCGTCCCGACGGCAAAGGAAGAAGAAATCCCCCTGGTTCCCTTTCAGGTCCGGGCTTTCGCCCAGATTGACCCGGTGGGCGTTGCGGATGATGGCGGACTGCTCCGCCTGCCGGAACACCTCCCGGAGAAACACAGTCTCGATCTTTTTGCTGCGGATCAGGTCGGAAAACACATTTCCCGCCCCCACAGAGGGCAGCTGGTCCGCATCGCCCACCAGCACCAGCCGGGTGCCGGGGCGCAGCGCCCGCAGCAGTGCGGAGAACAGGGACACGTCCACCATGCTCATCTCGTCCACAATGACGGCCTCGGCCTCCAGCGGCTCCTTTTCCGTTTTCTGGAAGGTCACCTGATGAGCTGCCTCATTCCACGTCATCCCCAGCAGCCGGTGGACCGTCTGAGCCTCCATGCCCGTCAGCTCGCTCATGCGCTTCGCCGCACGGCCCGTGGGGGCCGCCAGCACGATGTTCAGCCCCATTTTCTGAAACAGGGCCACGATGCCCCGGACGGTGGTGGTCTTGCCGGTGCCGGGTCCGCCGGTCAGCAGGATGACGCCAACCTTCGCCGCCAGCTCCACCGCCTGCCGCTGCAAGGGCGCGTAGGTAATGCCCTGTTCCTTCTCGATCTCCGCCACGGTCCGGTCTGCGAAGCGGCTCTCATCGGCGTCCATTTCCAGCAATGCCAGCAGGCGGGCGCAGGCGGAGGTCTCTGCCTCCCACAGCCGCCGCAGATACACCGCCTCTACATTGGCGATCCGCTGGATCACCACGGCGTGATGCTCCGCCAGGGCGTCCAGTGCCACGTCCACCTGCTCGACCCCGCAGCCCAACAGCTGGCAGGTGGCGGCAAGCAGCTTGTCCTTCGGCAAAAACACATGGCCGTTATTCTCGTTATAGGTCAGCTCAAAGGTAAGGGCCGCCTCAAGGCGCTCCGTGCAGTCCTCTGCAAATCCCATGGACAGCGCCATGGTGTCCGTCACGGAAAAATCCACGCCGCATACATCGTCTGACAGCAGATAGGGATTTTTCTCCACCACCCGGATGGCCCCGTCCCCATACTGCTGCCGCAGCCGGATGGCCAGCACCGGCGGCAGCTGATACCGGGATAGGAATTCCATCAGCCGCCGCAAGCCCATGTGCTGACGGAACAGCTCTCCGATCTCCATGGCCTTTTTCGCGGTAATGCCCCGGATCTCCTGAAGCCGCTCCGGCTCTGCCTCTAAAATATCCAGGGTCTCCAGGCCGAACCGGTCCACGATCCGCCGGGCGGTGGTGGGTCCCACGCCCTTGCAGACGCCGGAGGACAGGTAGGCGAAGATATCCTCTTCCTCCTCCGGCAGCGTCCGCTCCAGCTCCTGCGCCTTCAGCTGCTCGCCGTGCTGGGGATGGACCTCCCAGGTACCGGTAACGGTCAGATGCTCTCCCGGCGCCACACAGGGGATACATCCCACCACAGTAATGACCTCCCCCTCCTCTGTGAGGAGGCGGAGGACCGTATATCCGTTTTCGGCGTTCTGAAAAATAACGCTATGTACCGTACCCTCCCGGCAGATCAGTTCTTCCATGACTTCCTCTCTTTAACGTGCCGATGCGGCCCTTCTTACGAACGGCCCTTGACTGGCATTTTTATCTCTCGTTCCCGGCATCCAGCCGGAAATCCGTCCCGTTCACCACAGCGGCGTTGTCCTCCCGCTCCGCCAGATAGTCGGCAAGTCCCCTGGCCTCCGCCGTCAGGCCGCAGTCGGCAATGACGATCTGTGCCCCCGGCAGACTGCTCCGCACCCGGCGCAGCTCCCGGACATCGTGCTCCAAGGCTAACGCCTCACCCCGCACAGGCAGTACCAGTAAAAGCCCCGGGATCGTGGGCCGCCCTGCGTGGAGCACCGCTCCTGCCAGCAGCCACACCACCGTGGTCATCCCCACGGCGGAGAAAAAGGCGATCACGCCGTCCCGAAATACGTTCATCCCATCACCTCAGGACAGTATATGGCCAGATCTCCGCCTGTGTGACACACTCAATCTATATCGCGGGCCGTATCCAGCTTCGCCGCCACAGTATCCAGCTTGATCTCCGCGACTTCCTGCCGTCCCTTCACTGTTTCCAATTCTGTTTTGACCTCTTGGAGGGTCTTGGACACCGCTTTCAGCGTTTCCTCCATTCGATCCAGCTTGTCCTTCAGACAGACGGCTCCCGCCAAAACGGCTCCCACCGCCAGCAGCCCCAGCAAAAATGGTGCGACATCTCCCCCGCCGCCGCTGAACATCCCTGCCAACAGTATCGCCGGCACACAGGCAAGCAAAGCGAACCCAACCGTATATAACGCAAATTTTCCCATATCAGTCCTCCCGGGTGATTCCCAGTTCTGCCAATATGGCTTCCTCTCTTGCCCGCATCTGCTTTTTCTGCGGGCCTTCGTCCAGATGGTCATAGCCCAGCAGGTGCAGCACGGAGTGCACCACCAGATACGCCAGTTCCCGGCGGTTGGAATGGCCGTACTCCTTGGCCTGCGCCGCCACGTGCTCCATGGAGATCACCATATCCCCCAGGGGCACCAGTCCGGTGCCGGGGTCGGCGTCCTCCCCGCCGGGCAGCTCGCCGGGCTGCAGGTCAAACTCCGGGAAGCTGAGCACATCCGTGGCCCGGTCTACCTCCCGCATATCCAGATTGATCTGATGGATGGCCTCGTCATTGGTCAGCAGCACGTCCACCTCACAGGGAAAATCCACTCCCTCCGCCGCCAGAGCGGTGCGGATGACCTTGCGGATAAAGGCCCGCTGGCCCTCATTCACCCCCGGCACGTCGGCGGTGATGGGAATATAGTGCCGTTTTGCCATTATTTCTTCCCCTTTCCGCCGTTTTTGGCAGTTTCGTATTCTTCATAGGCCTTCACGATCCGCTGAACCATCACATGACGCACCACGTCGGCGTTGGTCAGCTCGCAGATGCCAATGCCCTCCACCTTTTTCAGCACCCGCATGGCCTCCCGCAGGCCGGAGGGCTTGCCGTCCGGCAGATCGATCTGGGTCACATCGCCGGTAATGACGATCTTGGAGCCGAAGCCCAGACGGGTCAGGAACATTTTCATCTGCTCCCGGCTGGTGTTCTGGGCCTCGTCCAGAATGATGAAGCTGTCATCCAGCGTCCGGCCGCGCATGTAGGCCAGGGGGGCCACCTCGATGTTGCCCCGCTCCAGATACTTCTGGTAGGTCTCCGCCCCCAGCATATCAAACAGGGCGTCATACAGCGGCCGCAGGTACGGGTCCACCTTGCTTTGCAGATCGCCGGGCAGGAAGCCCAGCCGCTCGCCGGCCTCCACCGCAGGACGGGTGAGGATGATGCGGTTCACCTGCTTTTCCCGGAAGGCCTGCACTGCCGCCGCCACCGCCAGATACGTTTTGCCGGTACCGGCGGGGCCTACGCCGATGGTAACGGTATTTTTCAGCACCGATGCGATATATTCCTTCTGGCCCAGCGTTTTCGGCTTCACCGGGCGGCCCTTGGCGGAGATGCATAGCACATCCCCCGCCAACTCGCTGATCTGCTCCTCTTTGCCGGTGCGGACCATGTCGATGATATAGCGGACGTTCTGCTCCCCCAGTGCCTCCCCCCGGGAGGACAGGGTCAGCATGGCCTGCACCGCTTTGGCGGCGTGCATCACGTCCTCGGCCTCGCCGCTGATCCGCAGCTCGCCGTCCCGGTTGGTCACCGTCACATTAAATTCCTTTTCCAGCAGGCGGATGTTCTCGTCAAAGGAGCCGAAAATATTTACGGCCTGCTCCATCCGCTCAATGCTGATCCTCTGTTCCATGCCATCACTCCTAAAGTTATCCGGACGCGCCGTCCGGTTCATTTGCTGTATAAATAGGGGCCTGCGTCCCGAGCTCCTCCCGGCACTCCGCCGTCAGCGTCACCGTCAGGACATCCCCCCGGAGCCGGGAGGCCACCTGACTGGCCGTTACCTCGCCGTAGGGATCCACAAGGCTGTGGAGATACGCTTCCAGCGCCGCCCCCGTCTCCTTCTGCCGCCGGGCCTGCGTGACCGTCACCGGCTCCGTTTCGTAAAACCGGAGAGTCTCCGTCTCCCATGTGATCGGCAGCGGGATCCCGCAGATCCGAACCGGCGTTCTCTCGGTTATTTTATCACACTGGTCGCTGTCAATGCTACTGTTTGCAAAGAATTTTATCCGGCGGCTGCCGAAAATCACGGAACGGAGCCGCTTTTCCCGTCCGGTATACCGTTTTTCTGCCCCGGTGAGGGGCACGTTGGCTGTCAGGGTGTACCACGTCCGACCCTCCACGGACCCAAGCCCCGCTGTGAACCGGGTGCCGAAGGTCCCTGTGTCCTCCACGCCGGAGATCAAGAGCTGCCCCTCCGTCACCGACATTCCCTTCATCACCTGAGGGACACCCCCCAGTGCCTGCACCCGCAGCACCAGCCCGTCCCGCCGGGCCACTAAATTGCACGGTATTTTCCGGTCCAGCGGCTTCGGTGCCGTCCGCCGTTCCCGTACCTCCACGTTGGCCCGGCAGCCGGATACGTTCACCGCCACCCAGCTCAGCTCCGGGATCTCCAGCAGCACATGGTTGCGGATGTCCTCCCCATTCAGGGCGAAGCCGAAGCACCCCCGATGAACGCCGTTTTTCTCCAGGGATCGCAGGATCACCTCCCGCGGCACCGTTTCATTCCCGGCAATCTGAATATCCCACACGAAGAAGGACCCGATCAGCACCGCTGCTCCACACGCCGCGATGCCTACCGCCAAGGCCTGACGGTGCCGCAGCTTTGCCAGCGTGTAGGGCGCGCCCTCCCGCCGCACGATCTCCAGCGTACAGTCCAGCTTTTCCGCCGCGCGGCTGAGGATGCGGTGATCCCTCCGGCTCATGCGGCAGGTAAAGGTCTCCGCCCCCTCCCATTCCAGATCCCAGAAGGCCAGCTTCCGGGCGGAGCACAGATTCAGCACCCGTTCCGGGTAGGGGCACGTCACCCGGAGCCACACCTGTCCCCGGACCCTGTTGATAAGCTCCTTCAGCATGACACCCACTCCACGCCGTTGATTTTCCCGCCGATCCGCAGTTCCTCTCCCGTCATAGCCACCAGCGTCAGCCGTTCCCCTCGGATTCGCAGAACGCCGAAGCCTGTGTTGGCATCGATTTGCGTATCGCTGTAAGCCAGCAGGCCCGTGTGGCGTTCCAGATATAGCTGCCGGTTCCCGATCAGCTCCAATCGTGGCAGGCCCGCCACCACATCCACCGGCAGATCAAACAGCTCCGCCACGCCGCCCAGAATACCGCCCTGCTCCCGGTCCCGTTTTTTCTCCATGCTCTCACCTCACCGAACTCTATGCGGAAATTCCCCCCGGCTTGCCTGTCCCGCCGTATGAACCGCCCCCGCCCCGCATAGGGTATAGCGGGTGATGCGTATGAAACGGCGGATACGGACGGATGTGTGCCTGATCCTGTGCGGGATCTTGGTCTGGTTTCTGGCGGACGCCAGACAGCTGCGGCTCGAGGCAGCCAAGGCCCTGACCCTCTGCGCCGGGACGGTGATCCCCGCCCTGTTCCCCTTCATGGTCATCACCGGTCTGCTGGTGCGGCTGGGCTTCGGACAATGGCTGGCGCCCGATATGGCTGGCCTGATGGCGTCCCTGTTCCGCTTGCCCGGCTGCGCCGGGTCCGCGCTGCTGCTGGGGCTGGTGGGAGGCTATCCCATCGGCGCCCGCACAGCGGCGGAGCTGTACACCTCCGGGGACCTGACCCGGCAGGAGGCGGAGCGGCTTCTGACCTTCTGCAACAACTCCAATCCCGTGTTCCTCATCAGCGTGCTGGGCGTTGGGGTGTTCGGCAGCGTCCGGGCGGGCCTGTGGCTCTGGCTGATCCACGTCTGCGCCGCCCTCCTCACCGGACTGCTGTTCCGGGG
>SFDT01000049.1 GCA_004558115.1 Clostridiales bacterium
AATCAACGCCAGGCCTCGCAAAGTCTTAAACTTTCATTCTGCTCAGGAGCTGTGGGACTTTGAGCTCTTTTCTTGTTGCACTTAGTTTGACAATTTACTGCTCTCCTGCCCGGAGAGATCTTTCCGCAGAAAAAGACGGGCCCCATTTGCCCGTCTTTTCAAGTTCGTTTTATCTAATTGTATTATCAATATGCCATGGGTTTTCAAATATGCCGCCTTTTGGGACTTTCCCAAAAGGCGGCATGTTCTTCAATCGCTCACAAGGTAGAGGGCGAGATGGCAGAGATGGCGATGAGCTTTTCCGTTCCCACACTTTTCCAGCGGTGGGGCTTTGTGCTGTCAAAATAAATCGTGTCTCCCTGGGACACGGTAAACGTCTGCTCATCCAGCACCACCTCCATGGCGCCCTGAATGACATAGATCCCCTCGTCTCCCTGGTGGGCATTCATCTCGCCGCTGCTCTCACCCACCTCCGCCTCCATCAGTACAAGGTCAAATTTACGCTTGTTGCAGGGATTCAGTAGGGAAAGTCTCCAACTGAGATCGTGGTCCACGATGACGCGCTTTTCTTTCGGCGTCACGACGCCGTCATTGAGCACCTCTTCAAACTTGCCGTCGTCAAACAGCGCGAACAGGGGGATATCCAGTGCGCGGCAGATATTGCGCAGGGTGGACAGAGACGGATTGGCCTGGCTGCGCTCCACCTGGGAAATGAGGCTGGCGGTGCAGTGGGCCGCTTCAGCCACCTCAGACAGTGTCAGTCCCTTTTCTTTCCGAATCGTTCGTATTCTCTCCCCGACGGTCATGGGAAAACATCACCTCATTGCCTTTTCTGAAACAGTTCACATATAGCTTATCATATTGTACAGAAAAATGGAACGAATTTTATCGGATTGGTTCATTGTTTATTTAAATTTTAGATATATAATTTAAATATACTTTAAATGTCGCTTTCATTTTTTAAAAAAGGAGGCAATTGAGCAATGAAGAAATCCGCATCGAGAAACATTCAACTGGTTCTGGCGCTGCTGTTTGTGTTCGTGTTTGGTCATGTGATCCCAACCTGGTCCTCCGTCACGCGCATGGGCGTGCAGTACATCTCCATCATGGTGGGCTGGATCTGGCTTTGTGTGCTGGAAGGCAGCTTGCTGCTGCCGTCCATCATGGCCATGGTGGGCTGTCTGATCCCCGGGTATTTTACAGCCGGCACCCTTGTTGCTGCCACGCTGGGCAACTCCATCACCATTTTGATGATTTTCATCTTCATTCTGGTGTATGTGTTCCAGCAGTCCAAAACCGGCGATTTCCTGGTCCGCTGGCTGCTTTCCCGGAAGGTGGTCAACGGCAGACCGTACCTGTTCACCGCGTTTTTCCTGGCGGCCATTATCATCATCGGCTCCGTCATCGGCTCCTTCGGCATCATCCTGCTGGCCATCGCCATTTTGTACGCGGTGGTGGAGGTCTCCGGCATGGACCGCAGGGATGACTGGGTCCGCTTCCTGCTCATCTCCACTGTCGCCCTCTCCGGCGTGACGGAGATCATGTATCCTTTCAAGCCCTACGCGGTGCTGTACAACAGCATTTTTGACGCCCAGCTGAGCACGGTGGGCACCCAGTGCGACGGCACCACCTGGGTCATCACCGCGGTGGTCATCTCCGTGCTCTGCTTCGCGTTTTTGATGCTGCTGGCCCGCTTCGTCTTCAAATTCGACCTGACAAAGCTGAAGAAGCTGGACGTCAGCCTGCTCCAGACCGAGGAGTACAAGCGGATGTCCAAAAAGCAGATCATCGTGCTGGTCACGATCCTCATCACCTTCTTCTATCCCTTCATTCTCCAGCTGATGCCCAAGGAAAACGCGGTCTATACCCTGCTGAGCGGCATCGGTCAGTACTTCGCCATGGCCTTCGCGGTCTGTATGCTGTGCCTGCTGCGCATCGACGGCGAACCCATCTGTGAGGCCAACGACGTATTTAAAAACGGCACCAACTGGGGCATCATCTTCGGCGTCGGCGCGGTGCTGGCCATCGGCGGCGCCCTCTCCTCCGAGGACTGCGGCGTTTCCGCCTGGCTGCTGTCCATTTTTGAAAACCTCTTCGGCGGCATGAGCCCCGCTGCCATCATCGCCATCGTGGCGGTCCTGTGCTGCTTCGTCACCCAGTTCTTCTCCAACTCCGCCACGGCCATCATGTTCCTCACCGCCCTGGCTCCCCTGGCAGTCAACCTCTACCAGCAGGGCGTCAATGTCTCCGTGTTCACGCCTATTATCGGCATCGGCACGCTGACGGCCTGCCTGCTGCCCTCCGGCTCCGGCCAGTCCGCCATCATGCTGGGCACCGACATTTTCGCGGAGGACGGCCAGAAATGGGCCCTCTCCAAAGGTCTTTTGGTGCTGTTCGCCGTGGCGCTGGGCGTGATCCTGGCCGGCGTCATCTGTGTCTCCGTACTTTGAG
Organism: Clostridiales bacterium; assembly: GCA_004558115.1. Lineage (GTDB taxonomy): Bacteria > Bacillota > Clostridia > Oscillospirales > Oscillospiraceae > Oscillibacter. Next base: position 2,452 of record SFDT01000049.1, read on the forward strand.
CGGACTTAACATATCAGAAAGGAGCGGTCAGGCGCCCCGCCCTTCGGGGCCTGACAGACAGCATATGGCAAACGATATCATTCCCGTAAAAAAGCGCGGCAGCTTTCATGTGGGCGGCGAGCGCACCGTGATCCAGGGCGCGCCGGTGGAGGACCTGCCCTATTTCGGCACGTTCACCTTCCACTCCGACCCCAACGGCACCCACTGGACCAAGCAGATGTACGTGCAGTACACGGAGCTGGCCGGTCCCAAGGCTCCCTATCCGCTGCTGATGTGGCACGGCGGCGGCCTGACCGGCGTCACCTGGGAGACGACCCCCGACGGCCGGGAAGGCTGGGACACTCTGTTTCTCCGGATGGGCTTCGACGTGTACGTTTCGGACGCCGTGGAGCGAGGCCGGGCCAGCTGGGCAAAATTCCCCGATGTGAACCCGACGCCCCCTATTTTCCACTCCTACGAGTCCCGGTGGCTGAACCTGAAAATGGGCGCGGTCTATCCGGAGCCCTACGAGGGGCAGCGGTTCCCTGTTCAGTACTACGACCAGCTGATGATGCAGGGCGTGCCCCGGTGGATGACCTCCGACGAATGGACCCAGGCAGCCTATGACCAATATCTGGAGCGCCTGGAAACGACCCTGCCCGGCGTCATCCTCATGGCCCATTCCCAGGGCTGCACCTTTGCCCTGAACGCCGCCAGAAAGTATCCGGACTTCGTAAAGGCCCTGGTGCTGGTGGAGTGCGCCTCCCTGCCGGACAGCGGCGCGGACATCGCATTCCTCCAGAACATCCCCCAGCTCTACGTCTACGGCGACTTTATGGAGCCTGACCGGGAGCCTGTCCACTCCTGGGTGGCCCATGTCCGGGGCAACGCCCCGGCCTGGCGGAGCCGGCTGGAGGCCCTGGGCGCGGATTACACGTGGATGAGCCTGCCGGAGCTGGGCATCCGGGGAAATTCCCACATGCTGATGATGGATGACAACAGCGCCAATATCGCGGAGCTGATCCACCAGTGGCTGGTGCAAAAGGGTCTCGGCGTACAGTGAACAACAGCCTGGCTTTTCGAGCTTTGCCGAAAAGCCAGGCTGTTTCTCTATGCTTCCGCAGGCTCGTATTTGGAAAACGTCACCCGCTCCAGGCCCCGCAGCTCCAGAACACCGGGCTCCTTTGTCCTCTTTTGGGCGTAGCGCACCCGGAAGACCCCCTCCGCCGGGTCGTACTCCGCCGCCGTGGAGTTGGCGCCCCAGTTGTCGTGGTTGGGCAGGCCGCCGAGGTCCAGCGTCCCCCTCCAGATCTCATCGCCCCGCCGCTGGTAGATGTAAACGTCCTGGTGGCCGTCGCCGCCGAACTGGACATTGGCCACCAGCTCCGGCATCCCGTCGCCGTCCAGGTCCACGGAGTAATCCTCCGCCCCATCGAAGCCGAAGCTCTCGGCGATGGGGAAGGTCCTGCCGCCCTCCTGGGCGTAATAGGTCCGCATCTCCCAGTAGCCATCGGCGCTCTCCGCCTGGACATAGCCGTCATAGCCCAGGATGCCGGAGAAGGCGCGGGTCCCTTCCGGCTGCCCACCGCCGGCGGGCAGCCGCACCTGGAACACGAACTTGCCCTGCTCATAGGGCACAAAATACACCGCCCGCTCCGGCCGGGACCCGTCCCGCCGCCGGACGGGCAAGGCAAAGGTCCCATCGCTGCTCTGGTCCAGGGCGTATGTCTCTTTTTCCACCACGCCGCTGCCGTTTTCGGTGGTGTAGTAGTCCTCTCCCACCGTCAGGGTATCCGCGCCGCCCAGGGCCAGGGTCAGCGTCCCGTCTCCTTCCAGAGTCAGGGTAGGCAGGCTGTCATAGTCAAAATCAAATTGGCCGTCCTCATACCAGGCCGCCAGGATGCCCTCCCCGGAGGCGGCTGTCACCGTCAAGGACGGTCCTCTCCGCACCCATGTGAGATACACCCGGCTGTCCAGTCCGGCGTGGGACAGCAGCCGCTCCAGCCCTTCCTGGGTAGTGATGGGCCCGGCCGCCTCCGAATCGGAAAACAGGGACGTGATGACCCACTTTTCCGCCGCAAGCACCTTCCGCTCCGACCTGCCGCCCCCGGCGTCCGGATAGGTCCAGGCCACCTCCTCCACCGCCGGCTTCACACACATCAGCAAAAACGCGGCCTTGGCAGCGCAGGCGTCGAAGCCGTCGGGGTCCGCCGGCGCCTCATGGAAGTTCAGCAGCAGGCAGCGGCTGTCCGCCATGGCGGCGGCCGACACGCTCCCCGGCACATCTCCGCAGACGCCGGAAGTCAGCAGCGCTGAAAACGCCGCCGTCGGGTCCTGCCCCGTGAGGGTGTCCAGGGAAAGGGCGGCGGCTTTCTCCCACCCCAGATACTCCGCCAGCGCCCGGACGCCCTGGGTGGAGGAGCCCAGGTCCTTGACATCCCGGTAGCCCAGCTTTTTGGCCCAGCTGTCCAACGGGTCTCCATCACAATAAAAGGTCGTGACGCTGGATCCGCCCTCCGTTGGGAAGGCGTAATCCACCCTATCCGCGTCCGCCGTCAGAGCCAGCAGCAGATATGCGGCGTTCCCCATCCAGACCTCCTCCGCGTCCTCCAGTTCCTCCGCGAAGCGGATGTACAGCACCGTATCCTCCCCGGAAGCAAAGAAGGACACCTCGTATTCCCCCAGGCTGCCGGCGCCCATGGCTTCCAGCAGCGCCCGGACGGCCCCGCTGTCCGCCGCTCGCTCTACCCGCAGGTCAAAGAGGGTCCGGGCCAGGTCCTTCTGGCTGCGAAAGCTCCCCATGTCATCGGTGGAGGTCACCAGCCGGAACCGGACCACCGTGTCGTTGGCCCCGGTCACGCCCGCCTCGGCGTCATAGGCGGTGACGGCGCCGCTGTCCTTTGTGGAGAGCAGGCAGGTGTACAGCACCATCTCACCGTTTCCCTCCAGGGGATAGCGGCCACCGCCGGACATCTCCCCCTCCGTCCCGATAAAGGCGCCGGCGCCGGTGTAATGGTCCTTGGGCAGCTGGATGCTCCCGGTGACCTTCGTACTGTCCTGCATGGTGAGGCGGCAGTTCAGCTTTCCGCCGAAGCCGCCCTCTTCGGCATAGGTCACGGCCGCCGTCAGCGTGCCGGCAAAGCGCCGGGCCGTGGCGCCGCCGTTTTCCTGAAAGCCGTCAAGGACCCAGGGCTCGCTGGAGAGCAGCTGTCCGTTTTCATACACATCCACGTAAATGGCCCAGGACTGGATGGGCTCCCGGAGGTCACAGGTGAACTCCGCGGTCCCGGCGCCGCCTTCCACCCGCACCCAGCTGGACGCCTCCCCGTCGGAGGTGCACACCATCCACACCACCAGCACCGCGGCCGCCGCCAGAAAGGCCACCCGTGGCGTCTCCTTTTTCCAGGCCAGCACGTGCTTCACCCGCCGGGCGGCGTCATGCTCCCCGAAGGCCAGGGCCGCCGGGAACCGCCGCTCCATGGCGAAAGACACCAGGGACAGGCTGTATCCCCGCTTCACCTGGTCCCCCAGCTGGGCAAGCACCGCCTCGTCGCAGCGCATCTCCATATCCCGGCAAAACAGCACCCAGCAGAGCCATACCGCCGCGTCCCACCAGTACACCGCCAGGACGAGGCAGCTGAACAGCTTCCACCACTGGTCCCCCCACCGCAGGTGATACCGCTCGTGGGCCAGGACATAGGTCCGCTCATTGCTGTCCAGGTGAAAGGGAATGTAGATACGGGGATGGACGTAGCCCAGCACGAAGGGCGTGGGGATGGCGTCGCACTCCCAGACGTTGCCGCCGTTCCACACGGCGGCGGAGACCTGCCGCCGCAGCCGCAGCCAGGACCAGACGCCATAGGCCAGCAGCGCCGCCAGACCCGCCAGCCACACCACCGCAGCCCCCTGCCAGGCCAGGGTCTGCCAGTCCACGGCGGCCTCCGCCGCTGCGGCAGGGACGGAAATATCCGCCGCCGGCGCCGTCACCGCGGGCACCGCCGGGGCGGAAGCAGCGGAGGAAACGGCGGCCACCGCCTCGCTGTACTCCGCCACCCGCTCCAGGGGCCGCAGGTTGAAAATGCTCCAGGGCCGCACCCGCCACTTCACGGGGCACACCAGCCGCAGCCACACCGCGCACCACAGCACCAGGCTGTATTTTTTCGGGGCGTTCAGCTTCGCCAGCAGCCACCGCGCCCCCAGCACCACCGCCATCACCGGCAGCGCCGTCACCGCCAGGGACACCAGCTGGCGAAAAACCGCCGTCAGCAGCTCCATCTTCACCCCTCCTTGTGGGCGTCAATGAGACGCTTCAGCTCCTCCGCTTCCTGCTCCGATAGCCGGTGCCCGCTCATGAACGCCGCCAAAAAGCCCGGCAGGGAGCCACCGAAGGTCCTGTCCACGAATGCTCCCGCCGCCTCCGCCGTCACAGCCTCCCGGGGGGCCAGAACGGTGACGGTGCTGTTTTCGTTTTGCAGCAGCCCCCGGCCGCACAGCTTTTTCAAAACGGTGTAGGTGGTGGACTTTTTCCACCCCAGCTGCTCCCGGCACAGCTCCACCAGCCGCCCCGAGGCCACCGGCGCCGCCGCCCACACCACCTGCATGAAGCGGTACTCACTGTCGCAGAGATGATAGTGTTCCATGGTCTGTCCTCCTTGGTCTATTTTTATCGACCTGTCGGTTTTAGTCTATAACAATAGACTCCCTGTGTCAAGGGCCCCTTTCATTGTAGTTTGCAAGTAAATTGTCAAACTAAGTGCAACAAGAAAAGAGCTCAAAGTCCCACAGCTCCTGAGCAGAATGAAAGTTTAAGACTTTGCGAGGCCTGGCGTTGA
>SFDT01000010.1 GCA_004558115.1 Clostridiales bacterium
GCAATTGGCAGACCGTATTACGCGTTAACGCGTCCGCGAGGAACAAAGGGCTATGCCCGTCTGATGACAACCACCGGCTACGCCGGTGGTTGTGTTTTTATTTTTTCAGGATGTGCATGGCCTCCAGATGGTTCAGGGCCTCGTTCAAGGTCTCGTCGTTTTTGGCAAAGTGCATCCGGATGAGGTGGTTCACCGGCTCCCGGAAAAAGCTGGAGCCGGGCACGGCACCCACGCCCACCTTGGCCGCCAGGTCCTCGCAGAAGGCCACATCGCTGTCATAGCCGTATTCGCCGATGTCCAGCAACACGTAATAGGCACCCTGGGGGTCCGTGTGGGCGATGCCCAGGGCATCCAGGCCCCGGAGGAACAGGTCCTTTTTGTGGGTGTATTTGGCCAGCAGCCCGTCATAGTAGTCCTGGCCGAACTCCAGAGCCGGCATCACCGCCTCCATCAGGGGGGCGGCGCAGCCTACGGTCAAAAAGTCGTGGACCTTTTTGGCACGCTCGATGATGTCCTCCGGGGCGATGATGTACCCCAGCCGCCAGCCGGTGATGGAGTACGTCTTGGACAGGGAGGAGCAGGAGAGGGTCCGCTGCCACATGCCCGGCAGGGAGGCGAAGTAGGTGTGCTGGTGGGGGGCGTAGACGATGTGCTCGTATACCTCGTCGGTGATGACATAGGCGTCGTATTTCTCCGCCAGGGCGGCGATGATCTCCAGCTCCGCCCGGGTGAACACCTTGCCGGAGGGGTTGGAGGGATTGCACAGCACCAGGGCCTTGGGATGCTGGCGGAAGGCGTCCTCCAGCACCTCCGGGTCGAAGGAGAAGTCCGGCGGATTCAGGGGCACGTAGATGGGCTCCGCGCCGGAGAGAATGGTGTCCGCACCGTAATTTTCATAAAAGGGAGAAAAGACGATGACCTTATCCCCCGGGTCCGCCACGGTCATCATGGCGCACATCATGGCCTCCGTGGAGCCGCAGGTGGCTACGATCTCCCGGTCGGGGTCGATGGGCAGGCCCATGTAATGGCTTTGCTTTTTGGCCAGCGCCTCCCGGAAGTTCTGGGCGCCCCAGGTGACGGCGTACTGGTGGGGGCCTTCGTGGGCCACCTGGGACAGCCGGTCCAAAATGGCCTGGGGCGGGTCAAAGTCCGGGAACCCCTGGGACAGGTTCACGGCGCCGTGCTGCAAAGACACCCGGGTCATGCGCCGGATCACGGAATCAGTGAAGCTGGCGGTACGGGCGGAGAGGGGACGGGGCATGGGGATCACTCCTTACTGGTTGGAATCGGCGCTGCCCGGCATGGTTCTTTTGCCGCTTGCGCCTCTGGAAAAGGCATTTTGAAAATCATACCAAAAGACTAGGGGAAATACCAGCCCCAATCTGCCAAAAAATCCGCCGGCGGACAAATATTCTTTGGACTATGGGGAGAAACGTGATACAATGACCCTATCATACCTGGAAAGGGGAATCATCATGAACGAGACATTAAACGTGCTGAAGGAGCGCCGCAGCATCCGCAAGTACAAGGCGGAGCAGATCACGGACGCGGAGCTGGACGCCATTTTGGAGGCCGGCACCTGGGCGGCCTCTGGCAAGGGCTTGCAGCCGGCTGTTATGGTGGTGGTCCAGGACCAGGAGACCATCTCCTACATGTCCCGGCTGAACGCTGAGATCCAGGGAAAGCCCGGAACGGACCCCTTCTACGGCGCGCCCACCGTGGTGGTGGTCCTGGCAGACGGGGAGAACCCCAACTGGGTGGCGGACGGTTCTCTGGTGCTGGGCAACCTGATGACGGCGGCCTGGTCCCTGGGCGTCGGCTCCTGCTGGATCAACCGGGCGAGAGAGCTGTTCGACATGCCCGAGGGCAAGGCGCTGCTGGAAAAGTGGGGCCTGCCGGAGACGCTGCGGGGCGTCGGCAACTGCATCCTGGGCTATGCGGAGGGACCTGTGCCCGCGCCGAAGCCCCGGAAGGACGGCTACATCGTCCGGGTGTAAAGGGGAACGATGATGGAAAGACCTGTGCAGAACATCCGCTATGATAAGGCGGCGGAGGCCCTGTATATCCTTGACCAGACCCTGCTGCCCACCGAGGAAACAGAGATCCGCCTGGAGACGGCGGAGCAGATGTACGACGCCATCCGCCTGCTGCGGGTCCGGGGCGCCCCGGCCATCGGCATCTGCGCCGCCTACTGCCTGTATGCCCTGGCCCGGACCATTGACGCGCCGGACATGGACGGCTTTCTGGAACAGCTGAAAGCGTACAGCGCCTATCTCAACAGCTCCCGCCCCACGGCGGTGAACCTCAGCTGGGCGCTGAACGTTCAGCTGGAGACCGCCGCGGCCCACCGGGCGGAGGGCCGGAAGGCGGTGCTGGAAGCCCTGTACGAAAAGGCGGTGGAGATCCATGAAGACGACATAGCCAAGTGCAAAGCCATCTCCGAATACGGACTGAGCCTTTTGAAGGACGGGGACGGCGTGCTGACCCACTGCAACGCCGGCCCTCTGGCCACCTCCCGCTACGGCACCGCCCAGGGGCCCTTCCTGCTGGCGGCGGAGAGGGGCATGAAGCTACGGGTGTTCGCCGATGAGACCCGGCCCCTGCTCCAGGGGGCCCGCCTCACCAGCTACGAGCTGCAAAAGGGCGGCGTGGACGTGACCCTCATCTGCGACAACATGGCCTCCATCGTTATGAAAAACGGCTGGGTCCAGGCCTGCTTCGTAGGCTGCGACCGGGTGGCCGCCAACGGCGACACCGCCAATAAGATCGGCACCAGCGGTGTGGCCATCCTGGCAAAGCACTACGGCATCCCCGTTTATGTGCTGGGCCCCACCTCCACCATCGACATGGCCTGTCCCGACGGGGACCACATCCCCATCGAGCTACGGGACGGGGAGGAGATCAAGACGCTGTGGTACGAAAAGCCCATGGCCCTGCCGGAGGTAAAGTGCTACAACCCCGCCTTTGATGTGACGGACCACACACTCATCACTGCCATCGTCACGGAAAAGGGCATCTGCTATCCGCCCTTTACCGAGAGCCTGGCGGCGCTGTTTGAAAAGGAGTGATGGCCGTGGTCCTGTTTGGAAAGCGGGAGGTCGTGTTCAAGGTCCGGGGAGACAAGGCCCGGTGGAAGGCCGCCCGGGCGGCGGTGGAGACTGCCGGCATCCAAATCATGGAGGCTTCCTCCTATGAGGGAGAGATTCCCCTTTGCAGCTGCGGCGCCAAGATCGACCGCCGCAACTACGGACCCAATGGCTGGATCGACCGCCGGATCTATTACATTGCCGTCCGGCCGGAGAACGCGGAACAGGCAAAAGCGTTGCTGGCGGATATTTAAATGCAAAAAACGGTTCCCCGGCACAGGCCGGGGAACCGTTTTTTTATGTTTTGTCCGGATGACTGCCGTGAGATTGGGCGTAGACCTCCAGCAGGTGCTGGAATTGCTGGCGCCGCTCATCCCGGCTGCGCATCTGAATGCGGTCCAGCAGGGGGCACAGCTGCGCCAGTTCCTGAGGCGTCAGGTCCGCGGTGAGCCACTCGAAGAAAAAGGACTCCGCCTCCACCTTGGCGTTGCGCAGGACCGCGCCCTTCTCTGTGATGAACAGCTGCTTCCGGCGGCCGTCCTCCGGATGGGAGCGGCGCTCGATATAACCCTCTTTTTCCAGCTTGGCGGCCCGGCGGGCAATGGTGCTCTTATCCAGACAGTACTTTTTCCGCAGCTCCTCCTGGGTGATGCCGGGACGACGGTTGACGGTATGGATCATGTCATAGTCGGAAAGGCTCAAGTTCGTGTTGCCCAATGCCTGGGCCACGAAGCGCTGGGCGTCCTTGTCGATTTTTCGTATCCTGCGTCTGGTGGGGTCCATGGACATGCCTCCCTGCTTTTCAGATACTCTTTTTTCTGTATCATAGCAGGTGAAACGGACGAACGTCAATTCCGACAGGACATTTTTGACGGATTGCACAAATTGTTGCCAATTGCAACAGTTTGAATTGACAACTACCGGGAGGAGGCTTAAGATACAAGCGTGGAAGGGCCACAGGAACTGGGAAGCCTGTGGAAGCCCACATGACAGCACCTTGCCGACCGGGAACGGCAGGACTGAAGGAAAACGCATCGGGTCTGATCAACCCGATGCGTTTTTGCGTCTTTAGCTGCCGGAGATGGGGTAGACGATGGCGCCCACGCGGATGCTTGCCAGCTCCTCCAGAGGCAGGAGCTCCTCAAAAACCTGCCCCTTGCCGCAGACGGTGACGCCGTTTTCCGGCTTGAGGCTGCCGCCGGAGGCGGACAGGTCGATGACCGTGCCGTCGGTCTTGGTCAACAGAATTTCAACGTTTTCGAAATGCCGCTCCATCTGGCGGCTGTCCTCAACGGGCAGACGGCCGCTGGGGGCGTCGGACCATTGGACCTCGTGGTCCACGGTGTAGTCCACCTTGACGGCCACGGGGGAGAGGGTGACGGCGTCCACGGTGAAGGTCATGCCGTTTTGGGTGAAGGTCTCTCCGCCGCCCAGTGTGACGGAGGAATCCTCGTAATCCACGTCAAAGCGGAACTTCCAGTGGCCCTCCACCACGGGGGTGGGGGCCTCCTGCGCCTCGTCCCAGACGCACAGGTCCTCGAACTCCGCCGTGGCGGTGCAGCCGTTGATGGGGCAATCGGCGCTGACGGTCTGCACCAGCTGGACGGCGCTGCCATCGGCTTCATTTGCCACGAACCAGGAGCTGCCGTGGCTGCCGCCGCGAACGTCTAGGCTCGCACCGCCGAAGCCGCCCATCAGGAGGCTTTTGGCGTCGGTCCCTTCGGGGAGCAGGGCCGTGCCGTCGTCCCGGCGGATGGTGTAGACGATGGCGGCGTTATACGCATCGCCGATGATGGCGTCGGCGGTGATGGTGACGCCGTTGTCCGTGTCTCCGGCACCGATGGGGTGGCCGATCTTGTCAATGACCTCCGTCTGGGCGGCGGAGCCGCCGAAAATGGGGGCAAAGACCTCCACGGCGGACTTCAGTACGCCGCTGGCCCCGGCACCCACCGCCAAAGCGGCGGTGAGGCAGGCGGCAATGAGAGCGGTCCGCCACAGGGGACGGCGGTGGGTTTTGCCTTTGGCCGCGTCCGCGGCCCCGGCGGCCAGGGTCGCCTTCTGCTCCGGTGTGAAGCGCAGGGCGTCCAGGGAATTCCGGTATTCAAACAGAGCGTTCATAGTCGTCTCCTCCCAGTAAGTCTTTCAGCTTTGCCCGCCCCCGGGCCAGCCGGGTGTGGACGGTGGCGGTGGACACGCCCAGGATGTGCCCGATCTCCGCCGCCTGGTAGCCCTCGTAGTAATAAAGGTAGATGACGGCCCGGTAGTGGGGCGGCAGCTGCTCCACCGCCTCCAGCAAGCTGCCGTCCGCCGCCTCCGGCGCCGGTATCTGGGCGCAGGCCTCCAGGCCGCAGGTCCGCTTCCGCCAGGGGCTTTTTAAAAGGTCCTTGCAGGCGTTGGCGGCCATCCGCAGTACGTAGGACCGCTCGTGCTCCGGCGTCTCAAAAGTCCTCGGTTCTGTCAGCAGCTTCACGAATACGGTCTGGCAGATGTCCTGGGCGTCGTGGGTGCTTTTCAAGTAGTGTAGCTCAAGCGGAGGATGGCGTCGGCGTAGGTCTCGGCCAGATACTCCGCCCGCTGGTTCAGGTCCATGTGATCAACTCCTTTGGCGCGCGCTCATAAAGGATACGAGCGGGAGGGAGAAAAACTTTCACCGGCAGAAAAAAAGAGCGGCGAACGCCGCTCTTTTTTAATCTGCCAGTGCATCCAGCGCCGCCTTGGCGCGCCCCAGGGCCTGCCGCCGGGACTCCAGTCCGGCGGTGGACCCGCCGTGGCGCAAAGGCTCCGCCAGGGCGCAGGCGGCCCGGTACAGCTCCGTCAGTCCCAGGTTGCCGGCCACGCCCTTGATGGTATGGGCCGCTTCAAAGGCGGCGGCGCCGTCGCCGCTGTCCAAAGCCGCTTCCAGGGCGGCGAAAGCCGGGTCCGCCAAAAATCGGCGGAAGCAGGTCTCGTAAAGGGCCTCGTCCCCCAGAAAACGCTCCAGGGCGCCGCAGGCGTCATTGCCCCGGCTTGCCAGGGCGTCCAGTAACGCTGACACGGCTCACTCCATGACGATGAGGGCGATCAGCTCCACCGGCTCGGTCGTGCGGTTGATGAGGCCGTGGAAGTGGCCGTAGCCGGTGGCGCCGATGTCGCCGGCGTGGAGCAGGACTTCCTTGTCGTCATCCTGAAACACGGCCTCGCCCTTGATGATGTAATAAAATTCCGTCTCATGCTGGTGGTCATGATAGCCGATGGAGCAGCCGGGATCCACGGTGACGTGGGCGAACATACGGCCGTGGCCGTACAGGCCCTCCTTGTCGGTCAGGTGCTTGATGTGGATGAGGCCCTGGCCGTTCTGGACGCAGGTGTCCACCCGGGGGCAATTTTCAGACAGTGTGTACATGGGATCGTCCTCCTTGTTGTGCCCTGTCTCCAAGCCGGCGGCGGGGCGGTGAAAGTGACTTTATTGTACCAGACCGGCGGCGGAAAGTCCAGAGACACCGCCTTGCGGAAAATAGCGGCATGTAGTACGATAAAATAAAAAAACACTTGACCTTCAAGTTGCTTTACAGTGTACGCTGAAGAAAAAGGAGGTGGTCTTTTGACCAGCAAGGAGATGGAGGAGCGGTCCGGCGTGCCCCGGGCCAACATCCGGTATTACGAGGCGGAGGGACTGCTGAGCCCGTCCCGGGCGAAAAACGGCTACCGGGCGTACAGCGAGGAGGACCTGGCCGCCCTGGAGAAGATCAAGCTGCTGCGGCGGCTGGGCGTGACCATGGAAGAACTGAAAGAACTGACCGCCGGGCGGCTGGAGCTTGCCGCCGTGCTGGACCGGCGCCTTGCGGAAGTGGGCGGGGAGCGGGCGTCCCTGGACCGGGTGGAGGAGGTCTGCGGCCGGCTGCGGACGGCGGGGGAGACCTTCGCCGGTCTGGACGCCGGAACCTACCTGGACGCCTTGGACGCGCCGGCGCTGCCGCCGGAGGGAGGCGAGGTCTGGTGGAAGACGCCTCATGGGCCGGCCCTGCCGGAGACAGACGCCCTGCCGGTCTGCACCAGCATCCCCCGGCGGCTGTTTGCCCGGCTGTTCGACGAGCTTGGGATGCGGATGCTGGTGCTGTGCGCCATGGCGCTGCTGGGGACGAACCCGGTGTCCCACGCGACGGCCATCACCCTGCTGGCGGGGTTCCTGCTGCTGTTCGTGGAGCCGCTGCTGCTGCACCTGTTGGGCACCACCCCCGGCAAAGCCCTCATGGGCTTGCGGTTGGAGGCCACCGGCGGACGGAAGCTGACGTATGCGGAGGGCTTCACCCGGTATCTGTTGCTGCTGTGGTACGGCCTGGGCCTGGGCGTCCCCATTTTCAACCTGGTGCGCTACTACCAGTGTGCCAAGCGCTGCGGCGAGGGGGAGCCCCAGCCCTGGGACACAGACATCGCCTACATCGAAAAGCCCTTCCGCTGGGTGAACCCGGCGGCCTATCTGCTGGCGGCGGTACTGGTACTGGCGGCGGCGGAGACGGTCAACGCTTGGTCCCAGCTGCCGCCCAACCGGGGGGAGCTGACTGTGGCGGAGTTCGCGGAAAATTTCAACCGGCAGGCGGACTATTTGGACATGACGTTTTCCGGCCAGCGGCTGGACGAAAATGGCCGCTGGGAAGATCTGCCGTTTAACGGGACCGCCTATATAGCCGTTGGCGACTGGGGACCGAAAAACCTGCCCTTCACCTACACGGTGGAAAACGGCCGCCTGACGGCCGTGACCCTCTCGGCGGAGAAGGAGAACACGGAGGACTGGCTGACGCTTCCCACCGGCCAGATGGAGGCCACTGCCATGGCCTTTACCTGGGCGCAGAAGGGCGTCCCCCTCCGGACCACCGCCCGCAGGGAGTTGCTGGAGCAGATGGAGTCCGCGGGACTGGAGGGCTTCACCCTCCGCCAGGGCGGCACGGTGCTGACGCTGGAGGTCCGGCAGCGGGGCTTCCGCTATTCGGATTCCCTGGGACTGCTGCTGCCGGAGGAGGGAAACGAAAATTTCTGTTCCTTCACCTTTACCATCGCCCTGGAGGAAGAACAGTGATTGCAAAAGCCGGATGCGGGGTGTAAAATCCCTGTATCCGGCTTTTTCCGGCGGCGGAACTTTGTGCAAATGGCAGAATTTCACTTGCTACCGAATTACCGCTTTACTTCGGTAATAAAATGAAGTAAAATAATCCCCGTGAAAAGAGAAGGGCCCTTCGGCCCGCGAGGAGGACATGTCCCATGGAACTGGATCTGAATATTTTAAAGCCCCAGGAGCGGCTTTCCCTACAGCTGCGGCTGCTCTATGAAAAGGCGGGCTTTGGCAAGTACCATATGGGCCGGTTTGAGGAATACGGCCTGTACCAGGAAAACCGCCGCTTTCTCTCGTCTGAGCAGGTCATTACCTTTACAGACCTGGACGGCCGCCTGCTGGCGCTGAAGCCGGACGTGACGCTGTCCATCGCCAAGAACGCCCAGGTGGAGGAGGGCGGCTGCGGCCGGTATTACTACGCGGAAAACGTCTACCGCCCCAGCCAGGAGAGCCACACCTTCCAGGAGATCAGCCAGATGGGACTGGAGTGCATCGGCGCCGTGGATGACGCCGTGACGGCCCAGGCGGTGTCTCTGGCCCTCCAGAGCCTGGCCCTGACGGACCGGGACTTTGTGGTGGAGCTGAGCCACATGGGCTTTGTCACCGGCCTGTTTGACGCCGTGGGGGCGCCGGAGGCCATCCGGCCCCGGCTGCTGACCTGCATCCGGGACAAAAACCTCCACGAGCTGCAAAAGTGCGCGGCGGAGGCGGGCCTTTCCCGCCAGGGCACCGACGCCCTGGGCCGGCTGAGCCGGCTGTCCGGCGGCTGGGAGGCGGTGCTGGAGGCGGCGGAGCCCCTGGCCCTCAACGCCGCCATGGGCGCGGCCCTGACGGAGCTCAGGACCCTTTGCGAAACGCTGGAGGCCCAGGGCCAGGCGGAGAAGCTGAAGCTGGACCTGTCTCTCGTCAACGACATGGACTATTATAACGGCCTGGTGTTCCAGGGCTACCTGGCGGGCCTTCCCCGGGCGGTGCTGAAGGGCGGCCGGTACGACCCCCTGGCGGCCCAATTCCGCTCCGGCGCCCGGGCCATCGGCTTTGCCCTGTACCTGGATGAGCTGGACCGGACCGCCGAGGATACCCGGGAAAACGGCCGGGTCATGCTGAATGTGGCCCTGCCCAAGGGCCGCCTGGGCGACAAGGTCTACGACCTGCTGGCCGGTGTGGGCTACGGCTGCCCGGAAAACTACAACGACACCCGGAAGCTGGTGGTGGAAAACCCCGCCGCCGGCATCCGCTACTTCCTGGTGAAGCCCAGCGACGTGGCCATTTACGTGGAGCACGGCGCGGCGGACATCGGCATCGTGGGCAAGGACATCCTGGCGGAGTCCGGCGCCGATGTGTATGAGCTGCTGGACACGGGCCTGGGCAAGTGCCGTATGTGCGTGGCGGGCCCCAAGGACTTTGCCGATGACCCGGGCCGCACTCTGCGGGTGGCCACCAAATTCGTCAACATCGCCAAGCGCTATTACGCCGCCCAGGGCCGGGACATCGATATCATCAAGCTGAACGGCTCCATTGAGCTGGCCCCCATCCTGGGCCTTTCCGACGTTATCGTGGACATCGTGGAGACAGGCACTACCCTGCGGGAGAACAACCTGAAGGTGCTGACGGAGTTCATGCCCATCTCCGCCCGGTTCATCGCCAACCGGGCCAGCTACCAGTTCAAGCGCCGGGAGATCGACACCCTCCTGGGCAAGCTGCGGGAGGTGACGGAGCAGTGATCCCCATTTTGCAATTTGACCGGCTGGCGCCGGAGGACATCCTGAACCGGGACATCCAGGCGGAGGAGGACGTGTCCGCCGCCGTGGACGTGGTGCTGGCCGAAGTAAAGGCCAAGGGCGACGCGGCGCTGAAGGCGTATACCAAGCAGTTCAACGGTGTGGAGCTGGAGGACCTGCAAGTCAGCGAAGCGGAGCTGGACGGGGCCTGGAAGGGCCTGGACCCGGAGTTTATCCGGACGCTGGAGCTGGCGGCGGAAAATATCCGCCGCTTCCATGAGCATCAGGTCCACAAGGACTTTGTGCTGACCGACCGGCCGGGCATCCTCATGGGCCAGCGGTACACCCCCATTGAAAAGGTGGGCATCTGCGTGCCCAGCGCTCCGGCGGCCTTTCCCTCCACTATTTTGATGAACGTCATCCCCGCCAAGATCGCGGGGGTGAGGGAGATCGTGGTGGTGACGCCGCCGGACAAGAACGGCGCCATCAGTCCGGAGGCGCTGGCGGCGGCGAAGATCGCCGGCGCCGACAAGATCTTCAAGATCGGCGGCGCCCAGGCGGTGGCCGCCCTGGCCTACGGCACGGAGAGCGTGCCGAGAGTGGATAAGGTGGTGGGCCCCGGCGGCATCTTCGTGGCCACCGCCAAGCGGAAGGTGTTCGGCCAGGTGGCCATCGACATGATCGCCGGCCCCAGTGAGATCTTGGTGCTGGCGGACGGCAAGTCCGATGCCGCCTGGGTGGCGGCGGACCTGCTGAGCCAGGCGGAGCACGATGTGCTGGCCTCCCCCGTGCTGGTGACGGACAGCCAGGAGCTGGCCCGGGCCGTCCAGGTGGAGGTGGAGCGGCAGCTGGAGCTGCTTCCCCGGCGGGAGGTGGCCCGCAGGGCCGTGGACGACAACGGCAAGATCATCGTCACAGATGACCTGGAAAAGGCGGTGGAGGCCGCCAACCTCATCGCCCCGGAGCATCTGGAGCTGTGTGTGGACGACCCCTTCGCCCTGCTGCCCCGGGTGAAAAACGCCGGCAGCATCTTCCTGGGCCGCAGCGCCCCGGAGGCGTTGGGCGACTATTTCGCGGGCCCCAACCACACGCTGCCCACAAGCGGCACTGCCCGGTTCTCCAGTCCCCTCAGTGTGGATGACTTTGTAAAGAAGTCCAGCTTTCTCTACTATGACCAGGCGGCGCTCTCCCCCGTGGCGGAGCGCATCGCCGAGTTTGCCCGCCGGGAGGGGCTGGAGGCCCACGCCCGGTCCGTGCTCATCCGAAACGAAAAAGGAGGAAATGCATGATGAGCAAGTTCCTTTCCAGGGAGGCTGCCCGTCTGGCCCCCTATACCCCCGGCGAACAGCCCCAGGATCAGCAGTACATCAAGCTCAACACCAACGAAAGCCCCTTCCCGCCTTCTCCCAAGGTGGTGAAGGCCCTCTCCCGGGCGGAGCTTTTGAAGCTGAACCTGTACTCCGACCCCACCTGCGGCCAGCTGGTGGCGGCCATTGCCAAGCGGTATGAATTGCAGCCGGAAAACGTCCTCACCGGCAACGGCTCCGATGAGATTTTGGCATTTGCCTTCCGGGCCTTCTGCGGCGAGGGCAAGCCCCTGGCCTATGCCGACATTACCTACGGCTTCTATAAGTCCCAGGTGGCCCTGTTCGGCCTGGAGGCCAAGGTCATCCCTCTGCGGGAGGACTTTACCCTGAACGTGGACGACTACATGGACTTCCCCGGCACCATCGTCATCGCCAACCCCAACGCCCCCACGGGCATGACGGTCCCCCGGGCGGACATCCAGCGGCTGCTGGAGGCGGACCCGGACCGGGTGGTCATCGTGGACGAGGCGTATGTGGACTTCGACGGCGAAAGCTGCGTGCCCATGATCTACCGCTATGAGAACCTGCTGGTGGTCCAGACCATGTCCAAGAGCCGCTCCCTGGCCGGCGGCCGGGTGGGCTTCGCCCTGGGCAGCCCCGCCCTCATCTCCGCCCTGAACCGGGTGAAGTACAGCTTCAATCCCTATAACGTCAACCGCCTCAGCATCATCGCCGGCGCCGTGGCCGTGGAGGACGAGCCCTATTTTCAGACCTGCACCGCCGCCGTCCGGAACAACCGGGCATGGACGGTCCGGGAGCTGGAGGAGCTGGGCTTCACCATCCTGCCCTCCTCCGCCAACTTCATTTTCGCCAAGTCTGACAAGCTCCCCGGCGGGGAGCTGTACCGGAAGCTGAAGGAAAACGGCATCCTGGTGCGGTGGTTCGACGCCGACCGTATCCGGGATTATGTCCGCATCACCATCGGCTCCCTGGAGCAGATGACGGCGCTGGTGGACGAGATCGCCCGTCTGCTGGAAGAACTGTAAGGAGGTGCCGCCATGCGTACCGCGAGTATCAAGCGCGACACGAAGGAGACTCAGATCGAACTGGCGTTGGACTTGGACGGCACCGGAACAGGCAGCATTGCCACCGGCTGCGGCTTTCTGGACCACATGCTGACCCTGTTTGCCCGCCACGGTGATTTTGACCTGAGCGTTACCTGCCAGGGAGATACCCAGGTGGATTACCACCATACGGTGGAGGACATCGGCATCTGCCTGGGCAAGGCGTTCACCCAGGCCCTGGGGGACAAGCGGGGCATCACCCGCTACGGCCAGTTCCTGCTGCCCATGGACGAGACGCTGGTACTGTGCGCCGTGGACCTCTCCGGCCGGGATTACCTGGGCTGGGTCGTGGACCTGCCCGCGGCGAAGGTGGGGGACTTCGACACGGAGCTGGCCAAGGAATTCTGGCTGGGCTTTGTGCGGAACTGCCCCGGCGCCATCCATATCCGGGAGCTGGCGGGGGAGAACACCCACCACATCCTGGAGGCCGTGTTCAAGGGCATGGGCCGGGCCCTGAAAGAGGCCGTGGCTCCGGACGCAAAACACCTGGATGAAATCCCCAGTACCAAGGGGACTCTTTAAAAAGTGAGTTGATACCATGATAGCAATCGTAGATTACGGCGTGGGGAACCTGTTTTCCCTGTCCTCCTCCCTGAAGGCCCTGGGGCTGGAAACGGAGATCACCCGGGACGCGGACAAGCTCCGGGCGGCGGACCGCATCATCCTCCCCGGCGTAGGCGCCTTCGGCGACGCCCGGGCCAAGCTGGATGCCACCGGCCTGGTGCCGGTCATCCAGGCGGAGGCGGCCCGCAAGCCCCTGCTTGGCATCTGCCTGGGGATGCAGCTGCTGTTTGACCGGGGCTTTGAGTACGGGGAGCACCCCGGCCTGGGGCTGGTGCCCGGACAGGTGGTGGACCTCCACGGCGCCCTGGAGGACAAGACCTTAAAGGTGCCCCACATGGGCTGGAACAGCCTTCAGATCGTGAAGGACGACCCGCTGTTCCGGTACGTGCGGGACGGGGAGTATGTCTATTATGTCCACAGCTTTTACGCCGCAGACTGCTTGCCCAGCACCCTGGCCACCTCCCGGTACGGCAACGTGGATGTCACCGGCGTGGTGCGCAATGGCAATGTCTGGGGCACCCAGTTCCACCCGGAGAAGTCCGGCAACACGGGACTGCGGCTGCTGCGGGCCTTCGCGGAACTGTGAGGAGGCGGTAAATATGCGGAGAAAAGACCGTGAGGTCACCGACCAGAAAAAAATCGATGGCATCATCGCCGATTGCGTCTGCTGCCGCCTGGGCTTCTGTGACCAGGGACGGCCCTACATCGTACCCCTGAGCTTCGGCACCGCTGTGGAGGACGGCAAGCGGGTATTTTACTTCCACAGCGCCAAAGAGGGACGGAAGATCGACCTGCTCCGGGCCGGCGGCGAGGTGGGGTTTGAGATGGACACCCATTACAAGCTGAACGAGAGCGACAGCGCCTGCGGTTACTCCGCCCGGTTCCGGAGCGTCATTGGTACCGGCAGAGTGTCCTTTGTGGAGGAACTAGGGGCCAAAAAGGCGGCGCTGGAGAGCATCATGGCGCACACCGCCGGAAAGTCCGGCTGGGACTTCCCGGACCAGGCCGTGGAGGCCACCTGCATCTTCCGTCTGGAAGTGGAGGAGCTCTCCTGTAAGGAACATCTGTAAAGAGGATTGGAGAACGGTTATGCAGATATTTCCCGCCATCGACCTCTCCGGCGGACAGGTGGTCCGCCTGTACCAGGGCGATTACGACCAAATGACCGTCTACGGCCAGGACCCCTGCGCCGTGGCGAGAGACTTTATGGCCGCCGGGGCCAAATACCTCCATGTGGTGGACCTGGACGGCGCCAGGGACGGCACCCTGGCAAATTTCGAATCCATCGCCGCCATCGCCAAGCAGGGCGGCCTGTACATCGAGGTGGGCGGCGGCATCCGCACCGAGGAACGCATCAGGCAGTATCTCGATTTGGGCGTGGGCCGCTGCATTCTGGGCACCATCGCCGTGAAGGACTTTGCCTTCACCGCCCGCATGGCCCGGACCTACGGCGATAAAATTGCCGTGGGCGTGGACGCCCGGGACGGGTATGTGGCCGTCAACGGCTGGAAGGAGCTGTCCGCCGAAAAAGGGGTGGACTTCTGCCGCCGCCTGTATGAGGCCGGCGTGGGCACCGTCATTTACACGGACATCAGCCGGGACGGCGCCGAGAAGGGCACGAATCTGGAAGTGTACCGGGAGCTTGCCAAGATCGAGGGCCTGGCTGTTACCGCCTCCGGCGGCGTCAGCTCTCTGGAGGAGCTGCGGCAGCTGGAGGCCATGGGCACCCGGGCCGCCATCCTGGGCAAGGCGCTGTACACCGGGCGGCTGGACTTGAAAACGGTGATCAAGGAGGTGGGCGCATGTTAGCCAAGCGCATCATTCCCTGCCTGGACGTGAAGGACGGGCGGGTAGTCAAGGGTACCAATTTCGAGGGCCTGCGGGACATGGCGGACCCGGTGGAAATGGCCCGCTTTTATAACGATTCCGGCGCCGACGAGCTGGTGTTTTACGACATCACCGCCTCCGTGGAGGGCCGCAACCTGTTCACGGACATTCTGCGCCGGGTGGCCAGCGAGATCTTCATCCCCCTGACGGTGGGCGGCGGCATCCGCACCCTGGATGACTTTGACCGGGTGCTCAAGTGCGGCGCCGACAAGGTGTCCGTCAACTCCGGCGCTATCGCGGACCCGTCCATCATCGGCGCGGCGGCCAAGAAGTACGGCGACCAGTGCGTGGTCCTCAGCATGGATGTGAAGCGGGTAGATGGGCAGTTCCGCCTGTTTGCCAAGGGCGGCCGGGAGGATACTGGCATCGACGCCATGGAGTGGGCCGTCCGGGGCGTGGGCGACGGCGCGGGTGAGATCGTGCTGAACTCCATCGACACCGACGGCGTGAAGGCGGGCTTTGACCTGGAGATGCTGGACGCCCTGGCCGCCCGGGTCAGTGTGCCCATCATCGCCAGCGGCGGCGCCGGGAATATGGAGCATTTCGCCCAGCTGTTCACCCATCCGGGCATCGACGCGGGCCTGGCGGCCTCCATTTTCCACAAAAAGCAAGTGGACATCAAGGAACTAAAGCGATATCTCCGCGCCCAGGGCGTGGAAATGCGCTTGTAAGAGGGGAGCAAAGCAACCAATGGAACTGAAATTTGATGAGCGGGGCCTCATCCCCGCCATTGTCCAGGACCACTACACCAAGGAGGTCCTGACCCTGGCCTACATGAACGCGGAAAGCCTGGTCATCACCATCGACGAGCGGCGCACCTGCTTCTGGAGCCGCAGCCGCCAGGAGCTGTGGCGCAAGGGGGAGACCTCCGGCAACGTGCAGCACGTGGTGTCCATCACCGCCGACTGCGACGGCGACGCCCTGGTGGTGGAGGTGGTGAAGGACGGCCCCGCCTGCCACACCGGCGCGGAGAGCTGCTTTTTCCATGAGGTCTACCTCTCTGACGAGCTGAAGCAGTTCAGCTACGAGGGATTGTACCACCTCATTGAAGGCCGTAAGACCAGCCCCAAGGAGGGCAGCTACACCACCTACCTCTTTGAAAAGGGCCTGGACAAGATTTTGAAAAAGCTGGGCGAGGAGTGCACGGAGGTCATCATCGGCGGCCGCAAGGAGGACAAGGAGGAGACCATTTACGAGATCGCGGACCTGACGTACCACGTCATGGTGCTGATGGTCCAGATGGGCATCACCGTGGAGGACATCACCCGGGAGCTGGAAAAGCGCCACGTGGTGGACCACAAGGTGAAGCAGGAGCGGATGCAATGAACCTGACGCCCGCCGCCTGCTCCGTCCACACCCACGCCGACTTCTGTGACGGGAAGAACACCCTGGCGGAGATGGCCGCCGCGGCCTATGATGCCGGTGTGCGGTATTACGGCGTCTCCTGCCATTCCCACACCCCCATCCCCGCCGACGAGGGGGCTGTCCTGCCGAGGGACATGAGCGCCTACCGCCGGGCGGTGCTGGAATTGCGGGCGGAATACGCCGGCCGCATGGAGGTGCTGCTGGGCCTGGAATGGGACAGCCAGTCCGACATCGCGCCGGAGGGCTTTGACTACTGGATCGGCAGCGTCCACTATCAAAAGGGCGGGAACGGCCGCTTTTACGCCGCCGACTGGGGCGAGGAGCACTTTACCGCCTGCCGGGACGAGCTGTTCGGCGGCGACGCCCTGGCGGTGGCGGAGGGTTATTTCCGGGAGGTATGCCGGGTGGCGGCGAAAAAGCCGCCCATTCTGGGCCATATCGACCTCATTACCAAGCTCAACGGCGGCAGCCGGTTCTTCGACGAGGCGGCGCCCCGGTACAAACAGGCGGCACTGGAGGCCCTCCACGCCGCGGACCCTGCCGCCACGCTGCTGGAGATCAACACCGGCGGCGTGTCCCGGGGCTACCGGACCGAACCCTACCCGGCGCTGTTCCTGCTGGAGGAGTGGCGCCGCATGGGCGGCAGGATCATCCTCACCTCCGACGCCCACAGCGCGGACACCGTGGTGTACGGCTACGGCCAGTCCGCCGCCCTGGCAAAGGCGGCGGGCTTTACGAAAAGCACCCTCCTGACCCTGGAGGGGCCGGTGGAATGTGCTTTGTGACAGCAGAGATTCACGAAAAAGCCGCGGCCGAAGCCGCGGCTTTCGGCGTTCCTGCCTCTTGAGATGGCGGCGGAGAGTTGATACAATAAAAGGGCTTTCAAAAACTGCGAGGTGGTTTGTAATGTATCGGACCGTCATTTTTGATTTGGATGGGACGCTTTTGAATACCATTGAGGACCTGGCGGCCGCGGGAAACCATGTCTGCCGGGAAAATGGTTGGCCGGAGTATTCCGTGGCGGAGTTCCAGCAGATGGTGGGCCACGGAATTCCCAACCTGGTGCGTCAGTTTTCCCCGGAGGACTGCCGCAGCCCGCTGATGGTGGTGAACACAGTGGCCCAGTTCTCTGACTATTACGGCGCCCACAATATGGACAAGACCGCTCCCTATCCGGGCATTCCGGACATGCTGAAACGTCTGAAGGCCGCCGGTGTGCATCTGGCCGTGTATTCCAACAAGGCCGACGAGTTCAGCCAGACCATCATCCGCCACTATTTCCCGGACACCTTCGATCTGGTGCGGGGCAAGCTGCCGGGCGTGCCGGTGAAGCCGGACCCCACCGGCGTGCGCCAGGTGCTGGAGGCGCTGAACGCTGCCGCGGCGGAGACTCTGTTCGTGGGAGACAGCGATACGGACATGGACACCGCCCATAACGCGGGCCTTGCCGCCTGCGGCGTCACCTGGGGCTTCCGGGACCGGCAGGTGTTGGTGGATGCCGGGGCGGAACTGCTGGCGGACACCGTGGAGCAGCTGGAGACCTATATTCTGAAAAAGTAAAATCATAAAGAAAACAGCCCGAAGGCATCGCCGTCGGGCTGTTTTCGCGGCGCGGGCGGCCTGTTAAAGCAGCTGGCCGTAGCTGACGCCGCCGGCATTCCGCTGCCGGGCGGCAGTATCGCCGTTGGTGGTATTGTTATTCGCGTTGTTGGCATTGTTGTCCGGCAGCACATCGTCAATGACGTCGTTCACGCCGTTTTCCACATTGTTTACGCCGTTTTGAATGTCTTGAGACAGGTCACCGTTGTGGTCGCCGTTGGTGGTCCCGTTTCCGTTGTTCGTGCCGTTGTTGGTCCCATTGGTGGCGCCGTTGGTGCCGTTTTCTGTGGTTCCGTTGGTGGTTCCGTTGGTGGTTCCGTTGGTGGTCCCGTTGTTGGTCTTGTTTCCGCCGCCGCAGGCCGTCAGGGAAAGCGTCAGCAGCAGGACGGTCAGCAGGAGCGCAAAATTCTTCTTCACAGTTGTGATCCTCCTTTTGCGGGGACGATAGGTGTGCGATACCCGAAGTCTATTGTGGGCAAAAATCACATAACTATCAAAGGAAATTTCTGAAAAAGGCCTTGACTTTTTTGGAAATGTTTGCTATAACAATATCAGTAATTATTACTATTAAGGAGGGGCGATCATGCAGGACCGGCGGTTTTCCCACCAGCGGGAGAGGATCTACGCCGCTGTACTGAACAGCCACGCCCATCCCACCGCTGAAATGGTCTACCAGCGGCTGAAGCCGGAAATGCCCCGCCTCAGCCTGGGCACGGTGTACCGCAATCTGCGGCAGATGGCGGCGGAGGGCAGGCTGGTGGAGCTGTCCGGCCCGGTGGCCCGGTTTGACGCGGTCATTGCCCCCCACACACATTTCCGGTGCACCGGCTGCGGTGCGGTGCTGGACCTGGACCTGCCCTACGACCCGGCGCTGGACGCCCGGGCGGCGGAGCAGGGCTGCACAGTCACGGGACACAGTCTTTGTTTTACGGGGCTTTGCCCGCAATGCGGAGCAAGCGCCGGTACAAATTCATAAAGTTGACAGAAAGGGGAAAATTTTTATGGAACTGAAGGGCAGCAAGACGGAGGCCAATCTGTGGAAGGCGTTTGCCGGTGAATCCCAGGCCCGCAACAAGTACGACTATTTTGCCAGCAAGGCCAAGAAGGAGGGCTACGAGCAGATCGCGGCCATCTTCCAGGAGACCGCGCTGAATGAGAAGGAGCACGCTAAGCTGTGGTTCAAGGCCCTCAGCGGCATCGGCTCCACGGAGGAGAACCTGGTGGCCGCCGCCGCCGGCGAGAACGAGGAGTGGACCTCCATGTACGCCGAGATGGCCCGCACCGCCGAGGAGGAGGGCTTCCTGGCCCTGGCCGCCCAGTTCGAGGGCGTGGGCAAGATCGAGAAGACCCATGAGGAGCGCTATCTGAAGCTGCTGGACAACCTGAAGAAGGGCGAGGTCTTCAAGAAGGGCGAAAAGGTCATGTGGTTCTGCCGCAACTGCGGCCACGTGGAGGTGGCGGAGAGCGCCCCCGCCGTGTGCCCCGTGTGCAACCATCCCCAGGCCTATTTCCAGGTGAAGGCCACCAACTACTAAGGCGAAAAACGCCGCCGGCCACGGCCGGCGGCGTTTTTTCACATAGTTATCTGCAAAAGGGGACAAAATCGTAAAGATAGGCCAGAAGTGGTATAAACCACCAAAAAGAAATTTTGCCGAAAGATGTTTTTTCAAAATGTTTGTGAAAAACGCCGTTGACGGCGCAGGGAAAAGCGGTTATGATAGGAATAGTAAATTGACTTGCTATGCGAAGCTGTTCAATCTCACTTGGTATAGAAAAGGAGAGCTGTATCATGTATACACAGGAGATCACCGTTAATAACGAAGTGGGCCTGCACGCCAGACCTGCCACTTTCTTCATCCAGAAGGCCAACGAGTTCAAGAGCGGTATCTGGGTCGAGAAGGAAGACCGCCGTGTCAACGCCAAGAGCCTGCTGGGTGTGCTGTCCCTGGGCATTGTGAAGGGCACCACCATCACCCTGATCGCTGACGGCGCGGATGAGAAGGAAGCCGTTGGCGCCCTGGTGGAGCTGGTCAACGACAACTTTGGCGAATAATTCCCCTAGGATACAGAGCCCCAGAGGCCCCGCGCGTTTGCGCGGGGCCTTATTGACTTGCTTGCGGCACGGTCAGGAAAGGAGGGATGCCCGGTGACAAAGGACGAACTGCGGGAAAAAGCCAACGACCTGCCCCTGGCCCCCGGCGTCTATCTCATGATGGACAAGACGGGCAAGGTCATTTACGTGGGCAAGGCGAAAAAACTGAAAAACCGGGTGAGCCAGTATTTCCAGGACAGCGCCGGCCACACGGTCAAGACCCGGCAGATGGTGTCCCAGGTGGACAAGTTCGACACCATTTTCGTCTCCAGCGAGTTCGAGGCCCTGGTGCTGGAAAACTCCCTCATCAAGCGGCATATGCCCCGCTACAACATCCTGCTGAAGGACGACAAGGGCTATCCCTTCGTCCGGCTGTCCCGGGGACCCTATCCCCGCTTTTCCATGGTGAACAAATGCGCCAACGATGGGGCGAAGTACTTCGGCCCCTTCGGCGGCCGGTTCGAGACCCGCCAGGCGATGGACGCCGTGTGCGCGGCCCTGCGGCTGCCTACCTGCAGCCGGAAATTCCCCCGGGACATCGGGGCGGAGCGGCCCTGTTTGAATTTCCATATGGGCCGGTGCGACGGCTTCTGCCGCCCGGAGATGACGGCGGAGGAGTATGACCGCCGGATCCGGCAGGCCTGCCAGCTGCTGGAGGGCAAGTCCAAGCAGCTCCTGCGGGAGATGACCGCTGAGATGGAGGCGGATGCGGGGGCCCTGCGGTTTGAGCAGGCGGCGGCCATCCGGGACCGGGTCAACGCCATCGCCGCCCTGGGCAAAAAGCAGACGGTCATCGCGGGCCTGTGTGCCGACACGGACATCTGGGGCCTTTACCGGGGCGCCGGCAAGTGCTGCTACGCCATTTTGCACATGGAGGAGGGGAACCTGGCCGGCCGGGAGACGGAGCTGTTCGCCGCCCCCATCGACGAGAGCGAGGAGGAGATGCTCTCCGCCATCACCGCCCAGTACTACCTGCCCCGGGCCATTTTGCCCCATGAGATCCTGCTGCCCCAGGGGGCGGAGGAGGACTGCGAGAGCCTGTCCGAGGTTTTGACCAAGCGGGCCGGCCATAAAGTGTGGGTCCATGTGCCCCAGCGGGGGGAAAAGGCGGAGCTGCGGGCCATGGCCCAGCGGAACGCCGCCGAGGAGGCGGAGCGGGCCACCACCGCCGAGGAACGGACGGCCCATACCCTGACGGTGCTGGGCAAGCTCCTGGGCCTGCCCCAGCCCCCCGGCCGCATGGAGTCTTTCGACATCTCCAACACCGGCAAGAGCGACATCGTGGCCTCCATGGTGGTGTACAGCGGCACCCGGCCGCTGAAATCCGCCTATCGCCGCTTCCGCATCCAATCCCTGGAGGGTCATCCGGACGATTATGCCTCCATGCAGGAGGTGCTGACCCGGCGGCTCCAGCGGGCGGCGGAGGGAGACGAAAAATTCCTGCCCCTGCCGGATGTGTTCCTCATCGACGGCGGCGAGACCCATGCCCGGGCTGCCCAGGAGGTGGCGGAGAAATTCGGCGTGAACGTGCCCATTTTCGGCATGGTGAAGGATGACCGTCACCGGACCCGGGCCCTGGTGACGCCGGAGGGACGGGAGATCGGCATCGTGACGAACCAGGCGGTGTTCTCCCTCATCGGCCAGATCCAGGAGGAGACCCACCGCTTTGCCATCACCTACCACCATGAGAGCCACACGAAAAGCACCATGCGGTCCTCCCTGGACGGCATCCCCGGCCTCGGCCCCAAGCGGCAGGCGGCCCTGCGGAAGGCCTTCGGCACCGTGAAGGCCATTCGGGAGGCGGATGTGGAGACCCTGGCCGCCGCGGTCCCCCGAAGCACGGCGGAGGCGGTCTACCGTCATTTTCACAAGGAACATCAGGAAGCATAAAAAGCGCGGGCTTTGGAGCCCGCGCTTTTTTGGCGGCAGGGGAGCGGAGCAGTGCTCCATATATTACCAAATCCAAAAGAAAATGCAAAAAAGCAAGCCAAAATCGTGGCTGGTTACAAAAAAAGCGGGCTTCGTGTGAGAAATCAGAAATCGGAAACCGATTTGTGGAAAATGGAGACAGGAAATTTGTTGAATTTACACAGGAGAGTCTGTATAATAGGATAAAATGGTCTACATAATCGAAATGTGTGGGAAAGACCGTTTTTCTGGAGGACAGGCACCATGGGATGTTGGCTTGGCCTGGCGGCCTTTGTCTTGTTTTTTATCAGTGATTATAACGACTGGCGGCTTTCCCGGCAGGTATTGAAGCCCTGCTTTCCCATGGGTGCTGTGCTGCTGGCCGTCGGAACGGTCCTGGAGGCCCGGCGGGGGAGCCCCCTTGTTTCCGGGTGGCTGCGGGGCCTGCTTTTCGCGTTGGGAGCGGCGTTTTTGGCGCTGCTGGTCTATACGCTGTTTTTTGCCCTGCCGGTGGAGGCGTCCTATGCCCATCCGGGGGAAAAACGGCCCGCCTGCACCACGGGGGTGTATGCCCTGTGCCGCCACCCCGGCGTTTTGTGGTTCGCGGGCTTGTACGGCTGCCTGTGGGCGGCCGCGGGCGTGCCGCTTTGGGAGGCGGCGCTGTACAGCGGATTGAATGTGCTGCTGGTGATTTTTGAGGACCGGTGTGTGTTCCCGGCCCGGTTGGAAGGATACGGCGCCTATCAGGCGTCCACGCCCTTCCTGCTGCCCAACCGGCGCAGCATCCGGGCTTGCCGGGAAAGCATTTGAGGAGGCGGGGCTCATGCGTTTTGAGGATAAGCTGAAAAAGTACAGCCGCGAGCAGCTGTGGCAGGAATACTGCGGATTTCTGGACATGAGCCTCGACGATTACATGTATACCCAGAGGCGCTTGATGGAGGAGCAGCTCCAGATGTGGAGCAAGAGCGGCCTGGGCCGCCAGCTGCTGCGGGGCAACCACCCCCGCACCATCGACGAGCTGCGCGCCACGCTGCCCCTGACCAGCTACGCCGACTATGCGGATGTGCTGCTGGCCAAGCGGACGGAGATGCTGTGCAGCGAGCCTGCCATCTGGATCCAGACCACCTGGGAGGGCGGCCTGCGGCCCATCAAACTGGCGCCCTATACCCGCAGCATGCTGGATACCTACCGCCACAACCTGCTGGCCGTCATGATGATGGCCACGGCCCGGCGGAAGGGAGATTTCGATGTGAAAAAAGGGGACCGCATCCTGTACGGCGGCGCGCCCCTGCCCTATATGACCGGCCTCATGCCCTCCCTCTTTGACGAGGACATCGCCTTTACCTGGCTGCCGGACAATAACTCCAATCCGGATCTGAGCTTCAGCCAGCGGATCAAAAAGGGCTTTTCCATGGCCCTCAGCGGCGGCGTGGACTTCTTCTTCGGCATCGGCAGCGTGGCCAACTACATCACGGAGAGCTTCGGCAAGAGCAGCGGAGGCGGCGGAAAGCACGCGATCTCTCCGGGCAACGCCCTGCGATACCTCCGGGGCAAGTATATCAGCCGCCGGGACGGCCGTTCCATCACCCCCGGCGATGTATTCCGGCTGAAGGCGTTTTTCTTCGCCGGCACCGACGCCAAATGCTACAAGGACCGTTTGACGAAGGCCTGGGGCATCATGCCTGTGGAGCTGGCCGCCGGCACGGAGTCCACCTGCATCGGCGCGGAAAACTGGGAGCACAACGGCATGGTGTTCTTCCCGGACGCCTGCTTTTACGAGTTCATCCCCGAGGAGGAGATGCGGCGGAACCTGAAGGACCCCACCTATCAGCCCCGTACCTGCCTCATGGACGAGATCCAGGCGGGGGAGACCTATGAGCTGGTGCTCTCCGTTCTCCACGGCGGCGCTTTTATGCGTTACCGCATCGGGGATATGTACCACTGCCTTTCCGCCGGCGGCGGGCAGCTGCCCCGGCTGACCTTTGTGGACCGGGTGCCGGATGTCATCGACATCGCCGGCTTTACCCGCATCACCGCCTCCTCCATGCAGGAGGTCATCCGCCTCAGCCGCCTGGAGCTGGGGGACTGGATCCTGAAAAAGGAATTCAACCAGAATGATGACCCCTTCCTCCATATGTACCTGGAGATCCCGCCGGACGCCCAGGCCAGCGAGGTGGTCACCCGCTCCGTGCTGACGGAGCATCTGAGCCTGTATTTCAAGTATTTTGACAGCGACTACGGCGATCTGAAAAAGCTCCTGAATATGGAGCCTTTGCAGATCACCATCCTGAAATACGGCACCATCGCGGCCTATGAGGCCCGGATCGGGGCCCGGCTGCCCCGCATCAATCCGGGTATGCTGGACGTGTGCGGCTTGCTGCGCCAGCAAGCCGACGCAGAGGGGAGGCCGCGGCTGTGAGCAATATTCCCTTCCTGTACATCAATGTGACGGCCCTGTGCTGCTTTTCATTGATGTTTGTGACCTTCCTGGCCACGAAAAAGACGCCGGAGATCTTGGCGTTCATGGCGGTGCTGCTGGACTGCATCCTCTGGTCCGGCGGTTCCATCCTCATGCGCATCCAGATGTGGCCGGGACTGCGGTTCTGGTACGCGGTATCTCTGGTGGCCCTGTTCAGCATGGAGCTGCTGTTTTACCTGTTCGTGCATACCTTTGCCCGGCGGAAGGGCCGCTTCCTGCTGTTGGTGTTCACAGTACTGACCTTGGCCATCATACCGGGGACCATCAGCGGCTTTTACCTGGCGCCGCCCACGCCGGTGGTGAAAGAAAACGGCGCCGTGGTATTTACCTACGGGCTGAACTGGCATATCGTCATTCCCTGCCTGGTGTTCGTGGCCATCATCGGCGCCACGGCGGTGCTGCTGGCCCAGGTGGTCCGGGAGCAGGGGACCCACTCTCCCGGCATCCAGGTCATCATCTCCGGCGGCCTTGTGATGCTGGTGGGCAACCTGCTGCAGGTGGGCCTGCCCGGCAACACCTTCCCCTTTGACGCCCTGGCCGGCATCGTGTTCGCGGTGCTTTTGATGTACGCCCTGTATAAGCGGCGGATGTTCCGGCTGACCCTGGTGGTGTCCCGGACGCTGCTGACCGTGGTGCTGGCGGTGATCTGCATCATCGCCACCGCCAATTTCATCCGTCCCATGCAGGCTTTTGCCGAGGGGACTTTGGGCTTTGGAGAGGAGCTGGCCACCACTATGGTGGCGGTGACCTTCGCGGCCATGCTGGGCGTTGCATACCTGCTGATGCGCCGCCTGCTGGAGGCTATGTTCACCCGGGAGGAGCAGCAGAACCGTCTGGTGAAAAACTTCTCCGCCGAGGTCTCCCAGTCCCTGAGCACGGCGGATATCATGGAGAAGCTGGGGAACATCATCTCCCGGGAGATCTCCACGGAGCAGATCTATATCTGCCTGCTGGATGGAGACAGGTATCAGGCAAAATACTGCTCCAGCCCCCTGGCGACGCTGTCGTTCTCCATCTCCAAGGACAGTCCGCAGATCGCCTATCTGAAGGAGCAGGAGGCCTATCTGATCGTAGGTGAGTTCCAGAACAGCCCCCGCTACCTCTCCGTGTGGGAGGCGGAGAAGGAACTGTTCCGCCGCCTGAACATCGACTGCGTGGCGGCCATGCGGGACGGCCGGGAGATCGTGGGTTTGGTGCTGCTGTCCGCCAAGGAGCGGGGCCGCAACTTCAGCGCCGTGGAGATCGGCTTTTTGGAGACGGTCTGCTCCATCGCGTCCATCGCCATGAAAAACGCCGCCCTGTACGAAAAAATGTTCCGGGAGGCCCGCATCGACCCCCTGACCGGCGTGTACAATTACCGCTTCTTCGTGGAACAGATGGAGGAGCAGTTCCGCGCCTGCGGCCGGGAGTGTCTGACGCTGATGTACATCGACGTGGACGACTTCAAGCTCTATAACCAGCTCTACGGTGTGGGAGAGGGCGACACGGCCCTGTGCCTCATCGGCGAGACCATCACCCGCTGCGTGGGCGAGAGCGGCACCGTGTTCCGCACCAGCGGCAAGGTGTTTGCCGTGCTGCTGCCCTTCCAGGATACCCAGCGGGCCAGAAAAATGGCCCGGGAGATCGGAAACCGGGTGGGGGAGATCAACCAGCAGCCGGAGCGCCGGCGCCTCAAGCCCCTGTCTGTCAGCGTGGGCATCTGCTCCGCGCCCTATGCGGCATCCAGCGCCAAGGAGCTCATGGACAACGCGGACCTGGCGGTGTATAACGCAAAGCAGGGCGGCAAAGACCAGATCGTCATTTTCCGGGGTGCCTCCGATTTGGTGCCTCAGCATCTGGCGGAGCGGACGGACGCCATCGTGGACCGTATCGAGCGGGGCGACGGCGAGTACCGCACGGCCCTGTCCATGATCTCGGCCCTGACGGCAGCCATTGACGCCAAGGACCATTACACGTACGCCCACAGCAAAAACGTGGCCCGTTATGCCGCCACCCTGGCCGTGGCCGCCGGACTCAACGACGACCAGGTCCGCACCATTTACGCGGCGGGTCTGCTCCATGATATCGGCAAGATCTCCATCCCGGAGAACATCCTCAATAAGACCGGCCAGCTGGCGGACGAGGAATACCGGATCATGAAGGACCATGTGAACAACTCCATTGAGATGATCCGCCACCTGCCGGAGATGGACTATCTGATCCCGGCGGTGCTGGGCCACCACGAGCGGTGGGACGGCAAGGGCTATCCCCGGGGCATCGCCGGGGAGGAGATCCCCGTCTCCGCCCGGTGTCTGGCCATCGCGGACGTGTTTGACGCCATGACCACAGACCGCCCCTACCGGAAGGGCCTGCCTCTGGAATTTGCCCTGGAGGAGATGGACAAGCAGGCGGGAAAGCAGCTGGACCCCCAGCTGACGCCGGTGTTTGTCCGGCTCATCCGCAGCCGCAGCATTCCCCTGTCTCCCCAGGCGGCGGCACGGCGCAAATGAATCAGAAAAAAGACTTCCCCGCAAGGGGAAGTCTTTTTTGCGTTATTTACGGAAAAAGCGCCTGCGCAGCTTCCGGCGCCACAGGACCGTCAGCCGTCCCAGGGCCAGGTCCAGCAGCAAAAACACCGCGCAGCCCATCACTGCCAGCGCCGCGGTGAGCCAGCCGCCGCCCAGCTCCTCCGTTACGGCGGT
Source organism: Clostridiales bacterium (assembly GCA_004558115.1). Lineage (GTDB taxonomy): Bacteria > Bacillota > Clostridia > Oscillospirales > Oscillospiraceae > Oscillibacter. The sequence continues at coordinate 26,900 of SFDT01000010.1, forward strand.
CAGGCCCAGCAGGCGGATGGTCACGCCGTACAGCAAAAACATGGAAAGCCCGCACACGCCCAGGCGGCACACCAGCCGCACCGGCAGGGACGGCAGAGCGGCGATGCGGGGCCGCAGGATGGGATACCAGCCGAAAAACACGTACACCAGCGCCGTTTCCCGGTCCGGCACCAACAGCAGCGCCAAAATGGCCACGGCGCCGTAGGCCGCTCCGGCGGTGCCGGGGCCGTATTCCTCTAGGACGGGCAGCAGTACCGCCATGGCCAGCAGCGGCGCGCAGTAGACCGCCAGGGAGAAAAGCCCGCCCAGCAGCAAAACCACCACCGCCAGACCGCACAGCACGCCGCACAGGGCGATCTTCCGGCTCTGCTCCCTCATCCGTCGATCTCCTTATACCGCAGCTTGTAAAAGCTCCACTGGCGCCACTTTTGAATGAGCTGGCGGATGTCGCGGCCGCTGGCGCCGTCTGCCGGAGCCCACTGGTCCAGCTCCCGGTCGGGGATACAGGTGCCGTCCATGGTCACATACGTCTTTTTCTGCACCACCGGCACCACCCGCCTGAGGTCGTTCAAAAAGCGGAACCAGGCACTCTCGTTTTCCCGCCCGGTCAGTTCCACCAGGGCGGCGCCCAGGAAGCTGGCGGAGAGGCGGCCGTCCTCCGGCAGGTCCAGGGCCTCCACAGCGGACGCCCAGTCCAGAAGCTCCGCCGCGGCGTCGTTGGCCCAGATGACGTAAGGGGTCTCATAGGAGCAAAGAATGTTTTCCCGGTCCTCCTCCTGCACGGCCACCTCGGAGCCCAGCTCCCGGTAGCCCAGCTGGTTGTCCCCCAGGTAAGGCAGGTGGTCGCCCCAGAAGGCCAGCACCACCGGCTCCTCCGTGGCGGAGAAGTAGTCCACCAGGCGGCCCAGCATGGCGTCGGCGTCCCGGGCACCCTCAACATAGACCTTCAGCATGGTATCCACCGTGTCGGAAAGACCGGCGGTGGTCTCTACCTCCGGGTACACATAGCCCTCGCCGTACTTGTCCGGGGTGTAGGACATGTGGTTTTGGATGGTGGTGGTGTAATTGCACAGAAGCTGCCCCTGGGACATGGCCTCCTCGAATTTTTCCTCGATGAAGGCCGCCATGTAGTCATCCGTCACCCAGCGGCCTTTGTATTCCAGGTCTTCCATCTGGTCGGCGAACACGGTCTCCTCCGCTCCCAGCCAGCGGTACACATTCTCCCGGTTGTAGAACCAGTCGTCGCCGGGGTGGAAGAAGGAGGTGTGATAGCCGTCCTCCCGGAACAGCCGCAGCACGCTGTCCAGGTTCCGGTTCACCACCCGGAAGGAGGTGGTGGTGGCGGCGGAGAGGGCGTTGGTCTGCATACCTGTCAGCACGTCGAATTCCGTGTTGGCGGTGCCGCCGGCAAAGCCGGGCACCACCACATGGCCGCTGACGGCGTGGCTGTCTGCCTGCAAAGCATGGAGGTTGGGCAGGGGGTCTTCCGCGTAGGTGAACACCGGGTCGTCCGTCAGGTCGGAAAAGGCCTCGTTCATGACCATGATGAGATGAACGCCCTTGCCCTGGTCCTCCTCCGCGGCGGCGGAGTCCCATTCCATGGCCTGGGACTTGTTGAAGCCCTCCGGCCGGTCCACGGGATAGGTGGTGAACTGGTGGCAGAAGCAGTAAGGGAAGCCCAGCTCGTTGAACACGGAGGGGATATAGTAGGCGTTGGAGACCTGGAAGGAATTGTACAGGTCGTTGGAGGCGTACACCGTCAAAATGAGGGCGGCCAGCACGCCGAAGCTGGCGGCGGTGCCCAGGAGGCTGCCCAGCCAGCCCTGGAGCCGGGCAATAGGGAAGGGGCGGCAGCGGAGGAAAACGCCCAGCACCGCCAGCACCGCCGTGGCGGCCACCACCACGGCGATGACCTTCACCGGAAAGCGGATGTCGTAGGTGCCCATGGCGCTGCCCACTTCTTTCAAAAGGGCGAAATCCCGGGGAAACACCGGCTCGTCCCGGACCTCCAGCTTGATGCGGTTGGCGATGGACAATGCGCACACGGCGAAGTTCACCAGGGCACCGGCAAAAAAGACGTTGCGCAGCAGGCAGGTGACGGCCAGCAGCAAAAGGCCGATGGGCAGGCAGTTCAGCACGATCAGCAGCGGCTGGCGGCGGAAATTGGCCACAACGGTCCGCAGCGCGTTGGGCTGGCACCAAAGGGCCAGCAGCGTGATGCAGCCCGCCAGGGCCACGGCGGCCAGCAGCGTGGCCCACAGGGGCAGGCGGTATTTCGGAAGGCGTTTGGAAGTATTCAAACCGTCAGGTCCTCTCTTTCAAAAATCCGTAATATATCTATTATATGGATTTTGCGGAAAAAAGCAAGGCTGGGCGAAAACAGCTTCCTTTCCCCGAAATGCAGGCGAAAACCGGAGAAGCCCGGGGAGCTGTTTTTTTCGGCGCGGAAAGCGTTTGGACGGCGTTAAAGACGGCGAAAAACAGAAACTGGCCAAGTCGGCGGCGGATAGGATAGAGGGAAGGGCGCACGTGTGCGCATGAAAGGAGGAGCCTATGAAGCCTCTTACCCGAAAGCGGCTTTCCTGCTGGCTGATTTTTTACGCGCTGTCTCTGGCGGCCATCCTGGCGGCGGCGGGACTGCTGGCCCTGCTGGCGGAAGTGTCCAACTGGGTGACCATTGGCCTGGCGGTGTGGCTGATGCTGTGCTATGCCAGCCTGTGCTTCCCGGATGACATCTGGGACCGTTGGATGCCGCCGGAGAGCCCGTAAAAAACTCCCCTCTGTGAAAACAGAGGGGAGTTTTTCTGCTTGACTCAACAAAAAGTATTCGCTTTCGTCAGAACGTGACGACCTCCTGGGCGGGCTTTTCGCAGGGGGCGATGGAGAGAATGTTCATGACCGGCCCCTTGCCCTTGTAGGCCTTGTGCTTTTCCACGGCCATGCGGGCCGTGACCTCGATCCAGTCTCGGTTCTCGTACTGGTCCAGCTGGTCGCCTTTGGCGATGAGACCCAGGAACTGCACGTCGTTTTCGCAGCACACCATGGCGAAGCGGCCGGGGCAGTGGATGCCGGGGTACTTCTTGGAGTGGCACATGATGAGCTTCATGTGGACCAGATGGCCGTCGTAGCGGTCCGGGTGGTCCATGACGTCCACATACCAGACGCCGAAATCGTCGTCGGGGATGTCGATGACCTCCTGGCTCATGTCGAAGGGGCACTCGTCGCCGGTGAGATAGTCTTCGCTGGTGCCGTCCTCCATCTCCAGATAGATGTCGGCCCGGCGGTTCACCATCCGCAGGTTCCGCTTCCGCAGGGAATCCCGCAGCTCCGGCGTGCAGCGGTTGAACACCAGCATGTCGGCGTTGGTAATCTTCTCCATCATCAGCTGGCCCATGTTCTTGGCGTACATTTCAAAAGTGGAGGCCTCCACAAAGGTCATGATCTGGTACAGCACCCAGTTGGCCGGCAGCACTTCCCTGTAAAGGCGTTCCATTTGCCACATGCCGTTGTACTCAATGAGTACCTGCTTGGGTCTGTATTTCTTCTCCAGCTCCTTCAGCCAGGAGCACTTCAGGTCGGTCTCCTCATCCACGGTGACCACCGTCACGTTGTCCAGGGCCCGGGGGTTGTACTCCTCCTCACCCTCCTCACAGCAGATGAGCAGCGTCCGGTCCTGGCGGGCGAAGCCGTCCTCCAGGATGCCGTTGATGAAGTTGGTCTTGCCGCCGTCCAAAAAGCCGGCGACGAGATAAACAGGGATATCCATGTGAAGTAAAATTCCTTTCCAGACTTACAGGCCGAACAGCTCCGCCAGTTTATCTTCCTTCAGCTCCGAGCCGATGACGCACAGGCGGCCGGTATAGTCGGGCTTGCCGGGACGGATGTCATGCTCCTCGGGCACATAGTCGAATTCCACCCAGGCACCGTCGCTGCCGCTGACGATGCCCTTGGCCCGGAGGATCTTGCCGTAGTCGCCGGTGTCCAGGGCCGTGAGGATGCGCGCAATATCCGCCTGGGAGAAGGCCTTGGGCGTCTCCTTGCCCCAGGAGGTGAACACCTCGTCGGCGTGATGGTGATGATGGTGGTGGCAGGAGCAGTCGGGGTCGTTGCACTCGTGGTCGTGGTCATGATGGTGCTCATGGTCGTGCTCATGCGCATGCTCATGGTCGTGGTGATGGTGCTCGTGCTCCTCGCCGTCATCGTCGTGGTGATGGTGATGATGCTCGTGCTCGTCCTCGTCATCATCGTCATCATGATGGTGATGGTCGTGGTCCTCATGGTCGTGGTGGTGATGCTCGTGCTCGTGCTCCGCCTCCTCGGCCTCATGCTCCGCCCGCATCTTGGCCAGCAGCTCGTCGGCCAGGGACACCTTCTCCATGGCGGAGAGGATCACTTTGCCGTCCAGCTGGTCCCAGGGAGTGGTCAAAATGGCGGCATCGGGGTTCTTCTCCCGCAGCATGGCCGCGGCGGCCTCCAGCTTCTCCTGGGTCAGCTTCTGGGTCCGGGACAGGATGATAGCGCCGGCGGATTCGATCTGGTTGTTGTAGAACTCGCCGAAGTTCTTCATGTAGACCTTTACCTTGGTGGCGTCCGCCACGGTGACGAAGCTGTTGAGCTTCATGTCGGGAATGTCGGCCACGGTGTTCTGCACCGCCACGATCACGTCGCTGAGCTTGCCCACACCGGAGGGCTCGATGAGGATGCGGTCGGGGTGGAACTGGGCCTGCACGTCCTTCAGGGCCTTGCCGAAGTCGCCCACCAGGGAGCAGCAGATGCAGCCGGAGGACATCTCGGAGATCTGCACGCCGGAGTCCTTCAAAAAGCCGCCGTCGATGCTGATCTCGCCGAATTCGTTTTCAATGAGCACCAGCTTCTCGCCCTGGAAGGCCTCCGCCAGCAGCTTTTTGATAAGCGTGGTCTTGCCGGCGCCCAGGAAGCCGGAGACGATGTCGATTTTCGTCATAGAATCAAGTCCTTTGCATAAAAATTTTCAACGCCTTTATCTTACCATTAAAATAAGAAAATGCAACTCCGTCACAGAAAATTTACAGGTTTTCTCCGCTTTTCCCGGTGTAATTCCGGCTGGAACGCTTTCATTTCCCGGGCGGCGGCGCCGGAGAGCAGTAGCAGGCACGCCAGGTTGGGCAGGGCCATGAGGCAGTTGAACAGGTCCGAAAGGCCGAAAGCGGCCTCCACATCCAAAAAGGCTCCGGCCCAGGCCGCCGCGGCGAACAGGCAGCGGTACAGGGGCACGGCCCGGCGCCCCGCCAAATAGACCAGGGCGATCTCCCCCTGGTAGGCCCAGCCCAGCATGGAGGAAAAGGCAAACAGCACGATGGCAGCCGCCAGAAATATCCGCCCGGCACTGCCCAGTACCGTTTCAAAAGCCAAAATGGTCAGGGCGGCGCCCTCCGCCGGAAGGCCCGTGGTGGGGTCCGCGGTCCCCAGAACGCCGGAGCAGCAGATGGCAAGCCCCGTGACGGTGCAGACCACGATGGTGTCGAAAAAGACGCCGGTCATATGGATGTAGCCCTGGAGGGCGGGGGAGCCGCCGGCGGAGGCGGCAGTGATGGCGGCGGAGCCCATGCCCGCCTCGTTGGAGAAGATGCCCCGGGCCACGCCCCAGCGCAGGGCGGTCCCGGCGGCACCTCCGGCCACGGCGGCGGGAGAGAGGGCTTGAGAAAGCATTTCCACCAGGGCGGCGGGGACGCTTTGCCAGTGGACCGCGATGACGGCCAGTCCCGCCAGCAGATAGCCGCCTGCCATGACCGGCACCAGTACCGACGCCGCCCCGGCGATACGGCGGATGCCGCCCCGGATGATGACGAGAGTCAGCGCCGCTGTCACAAACCCCACCAGCACCGGCGGCAGGGAAAATGCCTGGCGAAGGGCGGCAGCAATGGAGTTGGACTGGGTCACATCGCCGATGCCGAAGGAGGCCAGCACCGCAAAGCCTGCGAAAGCGGCGGCCAGAGCGCGGCCCAGGAGCGGGGGGCGGATGCCCCGGGCCATGGTGTACATGGGGCCGCCGGAGACTTCGCCGGGGCGGCGGAATTTGACTGCCAGGGCGCATTCGGCAAATTTGGCGGAAAGGCCGAACAGGGCCGCGATCTCCATCCACACCAGGGCACCGGGGCCGCCGGCGGTGATGGCGGTGGCCACGCCCACGATATTGCCGGTGCCGATGGTGGCCGCCAGGGCGGTCATGAGAGTGGAGAGGGGCGAGACACGCCCCCGGTCGGCGGAGCGGGACTCCCGCCGGGTGAGGAGCTTCAGGGCGGGGAACAGGTTCCGCCAGGGGAGAAACTTCATGCGCAGGGTCAAAAACACGCCGGTGCCCAGCAGGGCCGGCAGCGTCACGGCGCGGACGGCCTGGGCCATGGAGAGGGACCAGGATGCCAGCATAAGACCGCCTCCTTTTTCAGATCCCTAAAGCATACGGCGGCGGGGCTGTCCCTATACGGAAAAACACGGACGCCTGGGCGTCCGCGTTTTTCTCAGCCTTCCATGTGCCGGCCCAAAAAGGCGGCGATGGTCTGGGCCAGCTTGAATTCCGTTTCGCCGGTAACGGTGTCCCCGTCGCCCACGAACAGCACCAGACCCAAAAGGTCGCCCTCCGCCAGGATGGGCGCGGCCACGCAGGCCCGGAGCTTGTCGGAGTCCTCCGACACGGGAACGGCGGAGCCCTCTCCGGCAAATTGGTAAATTTTCCGGGCCTCCATGATCCGCTCCAGCTCCGGAGAGATGCGCTTGCCCATCAGCTCCCGGCGGGCCCCGCCGGCCACGGCGATGACGGTGTCCCGGTCCGTGACGGCGCAGATGGCGCCGGTGGAGCGGCTCATGGTCTCACACAGGTCCGCCGCGAAGTCCTCCAGCCCTCCCAGTAAAGAGTATTTTTTGAAGATGACCTCTCCGTCCCGGCTGGTGTAGATCTCCAATGGGTCTCCTTCCCGGATGCGCATGGTGCGGCGGATCTCCTTGGGAATGACCACCCGGCCCAGATCATCGATCCTTCTGACGATTCCAGTTGCCTTCATAGTTTACATTCAAACCTTTCCTGCTGTTTTTGCAATGCTTTTCAGCCCGGCTGCGGCGCCCGGGTGAACGGAAACTAAAGGTAGTATTTACGCCCAGAAATCTGTTATGCTGGAAAAATTGGGGAGGAGGCGGCGGAAATGAAAAAAGGCGCCGGCTGCCAAAAGCAGCCGGCGCCTTGCTTGAAAAATTTACTTTTTCTTGCTCTCCCACTTGGTGACGCACAGGGAGCAGGCGATGTCGCCGGTGACGTTCAGGCAGGTACGGCCCATGTCAAACAGGCGGTCCACGCCGTAGATGATCATGATGAGGTTCACGTCGATGCCCATGGCGGTCAGCACCATGGCCAGCATGATCATGCCGGCGCCGGAGACACCGGCGGTGCCGATGGAGGCCAGGGTGGCGGTGACCACGATGGTGACCATCTGGCCGATGGTCAGATGCATGCCGGCGCAGGTGGCCAGGAACACGGTGGCCACGCACTGGTAGATGGCGGTGCCGTCCATGTTGATGGTGGAGCCCAGAGGCAGCACGAAAGCGGCCACGTCGTCGTCGGCGCCCAGCTCATGGGCGCACTCCTTGGAGACGGGCAGGGTGGCGGCGGAGGAGGTGGAGGTAAAGGCGAACATCATGGCGGCGAAGGCGCCCTTGAAGAACTTCAAGGGGTTGATGCCGGCAAACGCCTTGGCGGAGAAGGAATACACCAGAACGGCGTGGAGGATATAGGCGATATAGGCGCACAGCAGCACCAGCGCCAGATGGCCCAGGATCTCGGCGCCCTGGGTGGCCACCACCCAGGCCATCATGGTGAACACACCGATGGGGCTGAGGCTGATGATGAAAGCCATGAGCTTGTTGATGACCTCATTGAAAGAGGAGACGATGTCCCGGCACAGCTGGCCCTTCTCGCCGGCGGCCATGATGGCGCCGCCGAAGAACAGGGCGATGACGATGACCTGGAGCATGTTGGCCTTGGTGAAGGCATCCCACATGTTGGAGGGGAAAATGCCCACCAGAGTATCCATAAAGTTGGCGGAGGTGGCCTTATCCCAGGTGGCGCCTTCCTCCAGAGCAAGGGTGGGGAACAGGCCGGCACCGTTGAACAGGTTGGCCATCACCAGACCGATGACGCAGGCGATGGCGGTGGTGCACAGGAAGAACGCCACGGTCTTCCAGCCCACGGCGCCCACCTTCTTCATGTCGTTCATGGAGAGGATACCGTCGATCATGGAGAACAGGACCACGGGGACCACGATGAATTTCAGAAGGTTGACAAAGATGGTGCCGAAAGGCTTGAGATAATTGGTGGTGAAATCAGCGGTGCCGGTCGTGTAGCACACCAGGCCGACGATGACGCCCAGGACCAGGGCAATCAGGATCTGAACGGGCAGACTTAGTTTTTTCTTCATAGGCTCACCTCAAAATAATAGTATGTGGCGGGACGGGCCCGCCGCGCTTCGGCGATGGACACGAAGCGCCCCCTCAAATTGTAAGTATTATAGCAAAGTATCAAGAACGTGTAAAGAAGTATGGGTGGAATCTGTGAAAAATGTAAATAAAACGGGATGAAAAAAAGCCCGGTCAGGCAAAATGCCAAACCGGGCGTGAAAAATTTGCGTTATTCACCCTTGACCTGGAAGCCGCACCAGCGGATGGCAGCTTTTGCCAGCTCCTCCGTGGGGTCCAGCGTGGGAACGGACAGCCCCAGGGCCGCCGCGGCCAGCGGCAGCTCCGTGCAGCCCAGAATGAAATAACCGGCGCCCCGGCGGGACATGGACGCCACCACGGCCTCCAGGTCCGTCCGGTAGGCCTCCGGAGCCGCGTCGGCCTTCACACCGTCATAAATGACCCGCATGAGGGCATCCTGCTCCGCCTCGCCGGGGATCAGATAGGGGACCTCCTCCGCTTCCAGGGCCCGCTGGTACAGGCCGGAGGACAGGGTGCCCCGGGTGGCCAGTACGGCGGCGGTCCCGCCGGGAAAGCGGCCCCGGGCGGCCTTGGCGGCGGCTTCCAGCATACTGAGGAAGGGCACGTCCGTCAAAGCCTGGAGCCGGGGCAGAAAATAATGGGCGGTGTTGCAGGGCATGATGATGCAGTCGGCGCCGCAGCGCTCCAGCTTCCGCAGGGAGTCCCGCATGGCGGGCAGGGGGTCGGGGCCGCCGTTCAGAATGGCCGCCGTCCGGTCGGGGATGGAGGAATTGCTGTCGATGTAGACGCGGATGTGGTCGCCGTCACAGCCGGCGTGGGTCAAGGTCACGATCTTGCGGAACAGGTCCGCCGTGGCCAGCGGCCCCATGCCGCCCAAAATGCCGATGGATCTTTTCGCCATAGTATGCCTCCTGTGTTCAGCTCCAGAATTCCGGGAACAGCAGCTCGCTGCCCACCTTCACCGTCAGCAGGAGCAGTACCAGGATGACGGTGGGACGGACGATCTTGCTGCCGTTTTTGATGGCCAGGCCGGCGCCCAGATAGTGGCCCGCGATGGAGGCCACGGCGGAGATGAGGCCCACGCCCACATATACATACCCGGCGGTGAGGGCGGTGAACAAACTGCCCAGGTTGGAGGAGAGGTTGATGACCTTTACGCCGCCGGCGGCGTGGCGGGTGTCCAGCTTGGCCAGGCGGATGAAGATGATCATGAGAAACGTGCCGGTGCCGGGACCGTAATAGCCGTCATAGCCGCCCACCAGGAAGGAGGCCGCCCAGACGATGGCCGCCTGGGTGCGGAAATCCATCTCGCCGGGCTCATCGGGCCAGCTGCGGTTGCGCAGCGTCACCACCGCCACCACCGGCAGCACCGCCAGCAGCAGGTATTTCAGCACCCGGTCCGGCGTGTGGAGCTGGAGCCAGGTGCCGCACATGGAGCCGCCCAGGGCCAAAGCGATGGCGGGAGCGAACAGGCTCCAGCGGACATAGCCCTGGCGGATGAACCGGGCGGTGGAGAACACGGTGCCGATGCCGGCGGAGAGCTTGTTGGTGCCCAGGGCGTAATAGGCGGGCAGGTCGCCGAAGGCGATGAGGTAGGTGGGGACGGAGATAATGCCGCCGCCTCCGGCGATGGCGTCCATAAAAGACGCCAGAAACACACCCACGCAGATGAGCAGCACCACCCACAGGGCAAAGCCGTCCACCGTCACACCGGTGAGCAGGGAAAGGATCGCATCCATGACATGGACCTCCTGAAAAATCACTCTTTTGCAAAATCCGACTTATTATACCAGCGTGAAGCGGTAAAATCAACAACGGGGCGCGGGCCAAGGCCTCTGCCTGGAAAGAGAACGGGGACAGCAGGCGGCAGACATTTCCAAAATGTGGGTCAAAAACAGGAAAAGTCCCTGCGGAATCCTGTCTTTTTTGACAAAGGTATCCAAAAATAACTGTGAAAACAGAGAACAAAATGGTAAAACAAACCAAAAACACGGTTTCTTTTTCGACGGAGGCATTCTTGACGGTATTTCACCAAAGAAGTATAATATACACGATATATAGTGGCAGGTCATTTGTGTAAAGCAACAAAGGAAAAGCGCGAACCGGCGCCGGGAGCGGTGTCCGGTGAGAGGAGTAAACAATATGACAAACAAGGAACAAGCGGCTCAATACCACGAAGGCAAGCTGACAGACGGTTGGCTTTGGTTTGGCGCCCACCCAACGGAGAAGCGGGGAAAAGCGGGCTGGACCTTCCGGGTCTGGGCTCCCCACGCGAAAAGCGTCTCCGTGGTGGGTGATTTCAACAGTTGGGATAAAGCGGCCAATCCTCTGACCCGCAAGGGCGAGGAGTGGGAGGGCTTCATCCCCGGCCTGCAGGAATTCACCGCTTACAAATACGCGGTCACCGGCCCCAACGGGGAGACCCGCCTGAAGGCCGACCCCTATGGGTTCCATACGGAGACCCGCCCCGCCACCGCCAGCAAGCTGTATGACATCACCGGCTTCCGCTGGAGCGACAAGGCCTTCCGGGAGCGGCAGGGCAAGCATCCGGTCTATTCCTCCCCCCTGAATATTTACGAGGTACATCTGGGCTCCTGGAAAAAGCGGGACAACGGAGACTTTATCGACTATAAGGACCTGGCCAAGGAGCTGGCCGCCTATGTCAAGGACATGGGCTATACCGCCATCGAGCTGCTGCCGGTGACGGAGCACCCCCTGGATGACTCCTGGGGCTACCAGTGCACCGGGTACTTTGCCCCCACCTCCCGCTTCGGCCAGCCCAAGGACTTCATGTGGTTTGTGAACCATATGCATAAAAACGGCATCGCCGTCATTCTGGACTGGGTGCCCGCCCACTTCTGCAAGGATATCCAGGGCCTGTATGAGTTTGACGGCACCTGCTGCTACGAGTACAGCGACCCCAACAAGTGGGAGCACGGCGGCTGGGGCACCCGGGTCTTTGACTACGGCCGGCCGGAGGTGCAGAGCTTCCTGCTCTCCTCCGCCCGGTTCTGGCTGGAGGAGTACCACATCGACGGCCTGCGGGTGGACGCCGTGGCCTCCATGCTGTATCTGGACTACGGACGCCAGGGCGGCGCCTGGACCCCCAATAAATACGGCGGACATGAAAATCTGGAGGCCATCGACTTTTTGCGCCAGCTGAACGCCATGGCCTTCTCCGTCAACCCCAACGTGCTGATGATCGCGGAGGAATCCACCGCCTGGCCCATGGTGAGCCGTCCGGCGGAGATCGGCGGCCTGGGCTTCAACCTGAAGTGGAACATGGGCTGGATGAACGACATGTGCCACTACCTGAAGATGGACCCCTGGTTCCGCCAGGACCATCACAAGGACATCACCTTCTCCATGATGTATGCCTTCTCCGAAAATTTCGTGCTGCCCATCTCCCACGACGAGGTGGTCCACATGAAGGGCAGTGTGGTGGGGAAGATGCCCGGCGACTATTCCAACCAGCTGCGCTGCCTGAAGGGCTTTTACGCGTACCTGCTGGCCCACCCCGGCAAGAAGCTGCTGTTCATGGGCGCGGAGCTGGGCCAGTGGCACGAGTGGAACTCCGACCAGCAGCTGGACTGGTACCTGCTGGAGCGGGAGGAGAACCAGAAGATCCACCAGTTCTTCAAGGACATCAACGCCTTCTATAAGAAGGAGCCGGCCCTGTGGGAGATCGACTTCGACTGGGCGGGCTTTGAGTGGCTGGTGCCGGATGACAACCACAACAATGTGGTGGTGTTCCTGCGGAAGGACAAAAAGGGCCGCGACCTGCTGTGCGCGGTGAACTTCTCTCCCAATACCTATGAAAACTACCGGATGGGCGTCCCGGCCCACCGGAAGTACGTCCCCGTGTTCAATACCGACGATGCCGCATACGGCGGCGCCGGCTTCGGTGACACCGAGCCGGTGCCGGTGGAGGCCGTTCCCTCCCATGGGAAGGACTACTCCGCCGCCATCCGTATCCCGGCCTTCGGCGCGGTGTTCCTGCGGGGCGAAGGCGCATATCCAAAGCCCAGGAAGAAAAAACAGGCAAAGGAGCTGGAGAAAAAATGAAAAAAGAATGTATCGCCATGCTGCTGGCCGGCGGCCAGGGCAGCAGACTGTACGTCCTGACCGGCGAAATGGCGAAGCCGGCCGTCCCCTTCGGCGGCAAGTACCGCATCATTGACTTCCCCCTGTCCAACTGCATCAATTCCGGCATCGACACCGTGGGCGTTCTGACCCAGTACCGCCCCCTGGAGCTGAACAGCTATATCGGCAGCGGCCAGCCCTGGGACCTGGACGGCTCCACCGGCGGCGTACATATCCTGCCGCCCTACCAGGGCAGCAAGGGCGGCACCTGGTACAAGGGCACCGCCAACGCCATTTATCAGAACATCGGCTTCATCGACCTGTATGATCCCGACTACGTGGTCATCCTCTCCGGCGACCATATTTATAAGATGGACTACTCCAAGATGGTGGCGCGCCACAAGGCGGCCGGCGCCGCCTGCACCATCTCCGTCATGGAGGTGCCCTGGTCCGAGGCCTCCCGCTTCGGCATCATGGCGGTGGACGGCAATGACATGATCACCGAGTTCGCCGAAAAGCCCAAGGAGCCCAAGAGCAACCTGGCGTCCATGGGCATTTACGTGTTCTCCTGGAAGGCCCTGCGCCGCTACCTGACGGAGGACGAGGCTGACCCCAACTCCGAAAACGACTTCGGCAAAAACGTCATCCCCGCCATGCTGAATAACGGCGAGCGGATGGCCGCCTACCGCTTCGAGGGCTATTGGAAGGACGTGGGCACCCTGGAGTCTCTGTGGGACGCCAATATGGATATGCTCTCTCCCGAGTCCGGCCTGGACCTGCTGGATGAGACCTGGCCCATTTACGCCCGTTCCGTCAACGCGCCGCCTGCCTTCCTGGGTAGCGACTCCCAGGTGCACCACAGCGCCTTCAACCGCGGCAGCATCCTGGAGGGCACCGTGGAAAACTCCGTCCTGGCCCCCAATGTAGTGGTGGGCAAGGGCGCCCGGGTCAGCTATTCCGTCCTGATGCCCGGCACCGTGGTCAAGCCCGGCGCCGTGGTGGAATACGCCATCCTGGGCGAGAACTGCTCCATCGGTGAAAACTGCCACGTGGGCGGCACACCGGAGGAGACGGCGCCCGCTTCCTGGGGACTGACAGTCCTGGCTCCCAACTGCTCTCTGGCGGAGGGGAAAGAGGTCCGGCCCGGCATTATGCTGGACCGCAACGGTGAGGAGGTGTCCAAATGAACGGACTGCATGGTATCATCTTTTCTTATGAAAAGCGCAACGACCTGCGGGAGCTGAGTGAGATCCGCTCCGCGGCGTCCATTCCCTTCGGCGGACGGTACCGGGCGGTGGACTTTGCCTTGTCCAACCTGGTGAACGCCGGCAGCACGGATGTGGGCGTGGTGCTCCATGGCCGCTATCAGAGCATGGTGGACCACCTGGGCACCGGCAAGGCGTGGGACCTGTCCCGTAAGCGGGGCGGTCTGCGGCTGCTGCCTCCCTTCAATTATCAAAAGGACTGGGGCGTCATGCCCTTCCGCGGCAAGGTGGAGGCTCTGGCCGGTGTGCGCAGCTATCTGGACACCATCCGGCAGGAGTACGTGGCCATGATGGACGGCGACCTGGTGGTGAACCTGCCTCTGGCGGACGTTTATGAAAACCACATCAAGTCCGGCGCCGACATCACCGTGGTCTGCGGCAACGACAGTTTTGCCACCGCTGACGGTACATATTATGAAAAGGACGCCGACGGCCGTATCACCGAGGTCCTTTACAACATGAACAAGCCCCGGGGCTACCGGGGCCTGGAGGTGTACATCGTCTCCACCGCCCTGCTGAAGGAGCTGGTGGACGAGTGCACTGCCAAGGACCAGTTCAGCTGGCGCCGGGATGTGCTGCGGGCCAAGAAGGACACGCTGAATATCCGCTGCTACATCTGGAAGGGCTTTGCCGCCCAGATCCGCTCCGTGCAGGAGTATTATGACCGCAGCATGCAGCTGCTGGACCCCGCCATCCGTGCGGAGTTGTTCTGCCCTGAGCGTCCCATCCGGGCCAAGGGCGCGGACAAGTCCTCCACCTACGTCAGCGACAGCGGCCGCTGCGTCAACTCCCTGGTGGCCGAGGGCTGCCGCATTGAGGGCGTAGTGGAAAACTCCATCCTGTTCCCCGGCGTGGTGGTGGAGGAGGGCGCTGTTGTCCGCAACTGCGTTCTGTTCAAGGAGGACATCGTCCGCCGCAACGCCCAGCTGGCCTACATCATCGCCGACAAGGACGTGGAGGTGCTGGAGAACCGGACCCTGATGGGTCACGCCACGTACCCCATCGTGCTGGCCAAGGGCAGCATTGTGTAAAGCCTGAAAAGGGGGGACCGTCCGTCCCCCCTTTGTCCCGGTATTCAGGAAACCGATTACCAAAGGAATATTGATTGAAAAGGAGTATTTTATGAAGATCTTGTATGCGACCAGTGAGGCTGTGCCCTTCTGCAAAACCGGCGGACTGGCCGACGTGGCCGGCTCCCTGCCTCCCGCCCTGGCCGCCGAAGGCGCCCAGGTGGCTGTGATCCTGCCCATGTACCAGAAGGTGAAGGAGAAGTTCGGCGACCAGCTGAATTTCCTGTGCTACGACTATGTGGACCTGGCCTGGCGCCACTGCTACTGCGGCCTGTTCTCTCTGGAGCAGGACGGCGTCACCTGGTACTTTGTGGACAATGAGCAGTATTTCAACCGCCCCGACCTGTACGGCTACACGGATGACGGCGAGCGTTTCGGCTTCTTCTCCCGGGCGGTGGTGCGGATGCTGCCCCACCTGGCCTTCTGGCCTGATGTGATCCACTGCAACGACTGGCAGACCGCCCTGGTGCCCATCTACCTGAAGGATGACGGCGTCCGGGAGGAGCAGTACCGCTCCATCAAGACCACTCTGACCATCCATAACATCGAGTACCAGGGCCGTTACGGCCAGGGTACCCTGGGCGACCTGTTCGGCCTGGACCACGGCTGGGCAGAAGACGGCACCATCATGATGGACGGCGACGTGAACCTGCTCAAGGGCGCCATTTTGTGCGCCGACGCGGTGAACGCCGTGTCTCCCACCTATGCCAACGAGCTGAAAATGGCCTATTTTGCCCACCGGCTGGACGGCATCATGCGCCAGTGCGGCTATAAGCTCTCCGGTGTGCTCAACGGCATCGACATGAAGCGCTACGACCCCGCCAATGACGAACACATCGCCGCCCGCTTCTCCGTGGCGGACATGGCCGGCAAGTCCGTGGACAAGGCGGAGCTGCAAAAGCTCATGGGGCTGCGGCAGGACCCCAACGTGCCCATCGTGGGCATTGTGTCCAGACTGGTGTCCCACAAGGGTTTGGACTTGATTTGTGAGGTTCTTCATGATATGATGGAACTCCCGTTGCAGCTGGTGGTGCTGGGCAAGGGTGATCAGAAGTACGAGGAGTTCTTCCACTGGGCCGCCCAGCAGTATCACGGCCGCATGGCCGTCCGGCTGGATTACAACGAGAGCCTGTCCATGGCCATCTACTCCGGCGCCGATCTGTTCCTGATGCCTTCCAAGAGTGAGCCCTGCGGTCTCAGCCAGATGATCGCCATGCGCTACGGCGCCGTGCCCATCGTCCGGGAGACCGGCGGACTGAAGGATACCGTCCAGCCCTACGAGGCCTGGAGAGACGCCGGCAACGGCTTCACCTTTGCCAACTATTCCAGCGGCGATATGCTCCATGTCATCCGGGAGGCCGTGTACCTGTACAAGGACTATCCCGATGCCTTTGCCCGCCTGCGCCGCCGGGGCATGGAGTGCGACTTCAGCTGGGGCCGCAGCGCCAAGGAGTACCTGCGCATCTACGCCGGCATCACCGGCCAGGCCTGGCCTCCCGTGGAGGAGGCTGCTCCGGTGGAGGAAGCCGCGCCTGCGGAGGAGGCTGCTCCCGTGCAGGAGGCTCCCGCTGCGGAGCCCGCCCCTGTGGAGGAAGCCCCTGCCGTGGAGGCCGCTCCCGTCCAGGAGCCCGCACCCGCTGTCGAGGAGCCTGCCCCCGCGCAGGAGCCGGTGAAAAAGCCCCGGGCCCGGAAGGCTGCCGCCAAGAAGCCTGCCGCCAAAGCAGAGGAGAAGGCCGCCGAGGCCGCGGAGAAAAAGCCCGCGGCAAAGAAGACCGCCGCCAAAAAGCCTGCGGCAAAGAAGACCGCCGCCAAAAAGCCGGCTGCCAAGAAAACTGCCGCCAAAAAGACTGAGGAAAAGGCGGAGTAAATAAACCAAGGCAAAAAGGGGCCGCTTCGGCGGCCCCATAGAAAGAGACCACAAAGAAAGGGCCCGCCGCGAAGGGAAAGAAGGATGCGGCGGAGTAAGGGAAACTATGACACCATTTACCACACAATCGCTGGAAAGCGCTCTGACCGCCAAACTGATGTTGAACTTCGGCAAGACGCCGGAGGAGGCCACGGACCAGGAGATGATGAAGGCCTGCGCCCTGGTGCTCCGGGACGTGATGGCCATGCGGCGGGTGGAGACAAAAAAGCAGATCCGCCGGGAGCAGCAAAAGCAGGTCCACTACCTGTCCTTGGAGTTCCTCATGGGCCGCAGCCTCATGAAAAACGCCTATAACCTGGAGGTCCTGCCGCAGCTGCGGGAGGCTCTGGACCACCTGGGCTTCAAGGCCGCGGACATTTTTGAGATCGAGCCGGACGCCGGTCTCGGCAACGGCGGCCTGGGCCGTCTGGCTGCCTGCTACCTGGATTCCATGACCACGCTGGAGATCCCTGCCGCCGGCTATTCCATCTGCTATGAGCTGGGTATCTTCAAGCAGAAGATCGTGGAGGGCCAGCAGGTGGAGCTGCCGGACAACTGGAAGGACCTGGGCGCGGCCTGGCTGCTGCCCAAGCCCGAGGAGGCACAGACCGTCCAGTTCGGCGGCACCCTGCGGGAATTCTGGGATGACGGCCATCTGCACATCGTCAACGAGAACGCCACCTCCGTGCTGGCCGTTCCCTGCGACATGGTGGTGGCCGGCTACGGCACCGACCATGTGAACACCCTGCGCCTGTGGGATGCCCGTTCCACCAAGCCGGTGGATATGTCCCTGTTCTCCCGGGGCGAGTACCTGAAGGCGGCGGAGGAGGAGGCCATGGCGGCCACCATCGCCAAGGTCCTGTACCCCGAGGATAACCACTACGAGGGCAAGTCCCTGCGGCTGAAGCAGCAGTACTTCTTCGTGTCCGCCACCGTTCAGTCCATCGCCACCAAGCATCTGGACACCTACGGCACCCTGAAGAATTTCCACGAGAAAAACGTCATCCAGATCAATGACACCCATCCCGCCTTGGTCATCCCCGAGCTGATGCGCATCTTCATCGACGAGGCCGGCATGGACTGGGATGAGGCCTGGGACATCACCACCCAATCCGTGGCCTACACCAACCACACCGTGTTGGCGGAGGCGCTGGAGCGTTGGCCCCAGCCCCTGATGGAGAGCCTGCTGCCCCGCGTGTGGCAGATCATTCAGGAGATCTCCGCCCGCTGGCAGCAGAAGGTGGAGAATTTCTACCACGATCCTGCCAAAACGGCCAACATGGCCATCATCTGGGGCGGCGAGGTCCGCATGGCCAATTTGTGCATCGCCGGCGGCATGGCCGTCAACGGCGTCAGCGGCCTGCACTCTGAGATCCTGAAAAAGGATGTGTTCCGGAACGCCTGCGATATGGAGCCCTGGAAATTCCAGAACGTCACCAACGGCATCGACCACCGCCGCTGGCTCAGCGAGATCAACCCCGGCCTGGACGCCCTGGTGAAGGAGCTCACCGGCGGGGACGATTACCTGCTCCATCCCACAGCCCTGCAAAAGCTGGATGCTTACGCCGATGACAAGGCGGTCCTGGAGCGCCTGGCCGCCATCAAGCGGGCCAACAAGGAGGACTTTGCCGTCTACGCCAAAAAGACCCGGGGCGTCATCCTGAACCCCGACGCCATCTTTGACGTACAGGTGAAGCGGCTCCATGAGTATAAGCGGCAGCTTTTGAACGTGCTGCACATCATCGCCCTGTACCAGAAGCTCCAGGACGATCCCAACGCCATCACCCATCCCCACACCTTCCTGTTCGGCGCCAAGGCGGCCCCCGGCTACGCGGTGGCAAAGCGGATCATCCGCCTCATCAACTCCCTGGCGGACCAGATCGACCACGACCCCATCTGCAAGGATAAGCTGCAGGTGGTGTTCCTGGAGAACTACCGGGTCTCCCTGGCGGAGCGGCTCATGCCCGCCAGCGAGGTCAGCCAGCAGATCTCCACCGCCGGCAAGGAAGCCAGCGGCACCGGCAACATGAAGTTCATGATGAACGGCGCCCTGACCGTGGGCACCCTGGACGGCGCCAATGTGGAGATGCACGATGTGCTGGGCGACGAGAATATGTTCCTCTTCGGCCTCCATGCCGACGAGGTGGACCGCGTGAAGCGGGAGGGCTATGTGCCCCAGCGGCTGTACAGCCACAACGACACCCTGCGCCGCTGCCTGGACGCGCTGCGCCACGGCTTCCGGGACGGCGTCAGCTATGACGACCTGTACCAGCGGCTGCTGTTCGGCGCCGGCGGCAGCCCCGCCGACGAGTATTTGCTGCTGGCGGACTTCGACTCCTACTGCGAGGCGGAGCGCCGCATGGCGGAGACCTATGCCGACCCCGTGAAGTGGAACCAGATGAGCCTGCACAACATCGCCCGCAGCGGCATCTTTGCCGCCGACCGGGCCGTGGCGGAGTATGCCGACAACATCTGGCACGTTCCCCACAAATAAGCCGTAAAAAAGCCAGGCGGAGCAAACTGCTTCGCCTGGCTTTTTGTAGGGCTGTCCGCTGAAAAAACAAAGAAGGACAGGCTTGTCCCCTGTCCTTCTTTCAGCGTTCTTTGCTGAGCCCCAGCAGGTAATCGGTGGATACCCCGTAATACTTGCTCAGCGTAATCAAATGGTGGATCGGCAGCTCATTGGCACCGCGCTCATAGCGTGCGTACATCGTTTGGGAAGTCCCCAGAACTTCAGCGATCTGCGTCTGTGTCTTGTCGGCGTCTTCCCGCAGATCTCGTAGGATGCGTACGTAATCCATTCCGTTCACTTCTCATCCCCCCGTGGCAAGGCCGTGATTACTTTCAAAAACAATTTAGCATAAAATTGCGAATCGGCGGGAACAAAATACACAATTTTACTATAAATAGACAACAAATTTACTGAAAAATAGGAAAATATTGGCGATTTGACAAAATTTTTACTAAAACTGTAACATTCTGGCGGGTTTTAACACGAAAGGCTTTTTTACCGGCATAAAAGCGGGAATTTGCGGGGGCACTTTACAATGTGTTCTTTTGCGGATATAATACTGGTATTATGGATGATTCCGTGTATTTATAAAATGAGAGCGTAAAAAAAGAGGAACAGAGTATGGAATATACACAAGGCGTCCGGTTTGACAGTCTGGGGCTGTCGCCGGAGATCATGCGCGCCATCGGGCAGCGCGATATCCAGGTATCCACGCCGGTCCAGGCGGGCTGTATCCCGCCCATGATGGACTGGCAGGATGTCATTGCCAAGGCGCCCACCGGCACTGGAAAGACCTTTGCCTACGGCATTCCCATCGTGGAGCATGTGGACCCGGAGGATGAGAGCGTCCAGGCGGTCATCCTGGCGCCCACCCGGGAGCTGGCCATCCAGATCACCGATGAGATCCGGATGCTGTCCACCTTCAAGCCCGGCGTCCGCTGCGTGTGCCTGTACGGCGGCCAGCCCATCGGAAAGCAGATCGACATGCTGAAAAAGCGGCCCCAGATCGTGGTGGCCACCCCCGGCCGCCTGTCGGACCATATGAAGCGCCGCACCGTCCGGGTGGAGACCGCCCAGACCGTGGTGCTGGACGAGGCGGACCGGATGCTGGACATGGGCTTTATCCACGATGTGACCCGCCTGCTGGACCGCATGAACAAGCGGAAGAACCTGGGCTTGTTCTCCGCCACCATCTCCCGGGAGGTCATGGACATCGCCTGGGTGTATCAGCGGGACGCGGCGGAGATCACCGTCCGGGAGGACGAGCAGAACAAGCCGGACATCAAACAGTTCCGTATGGAAGTGGCCCAGAACGAAAAGGCCGATGCCATCGCCCGCATCCTGGAGGAGACGGGCTTTGACCGCTGCATGGCCTTCTGCAACACCAAGGGCTCCACGGAGCGCATCACGAAATTTTTGCAGATGCAGGGCGTGGATGCCCAGTGCATCCACGGCGACATCCCCCAAAAGCGCCGGGAGCAGGTGATGGACCTGTTCCGCCAGGGAAAGCTGCGGGTGTTCGTGTCCACGGATGTGGCCGCCCGGGGCATTGACGTGGACGATGTGGACATCGTGTTCAACTGCGATGTGCCCGATGAGAACCAGGACTATGTCCACCGTATCGGCCGCACGGGCCGCGCCAAACGCCAGGGGGTGGCGGTGACCTTCATTGCCGACTATCCCTCCAAAATGCGCATTGACGACATTGCCCAGAAGACCCGCAACGAGATCACACCGGTGAAATTCGGGCCCGACGGCAAGCTGATGGTGGTGGAATCCTAAAAACCTCAGCGGCTGTAAAGGAAACGCCCGGTCCAGGCAAAGGCCTGGACCGGACGTTGTTTTTTATTTTTCCAGGGGGAGGAGATTTTCCTCGGTCTCGGGGTCAAAGAGATGGATCAGGTCGCCCCGGAAGGTGAAGTGGACCTGATCGCCATAGGAAAAGCCGCCCTTGTGCTCGCTGGCCAGCTC
>SFDT01000011.1 GCA_004558115.1 Clostridiales bacterium
AAAGTGTACGAAACCCTGAGTTTTCAATGGTTTGCGGCTGCGCAACGCCGTGGAAAGCTGCGGACGGAAGAATAGGCCAAACGATTTAGGTTCTCGTGCTTTCAGCGTTGGGGTTCGAGTCCCCATGCCCGCACCACGTCGGAGCAAGCTCTATATCGCTTGCTCCGACTTTTTGCAAAAGTCAGAGCGCGCTCATGCCGCTGCTCCTCCTTTCCAAATCACAACCGCTTCGCTGGGTTGTGATTTGGTTTTGGACGCAGACCTGAAAGCCTGCACCTCGAAAGTGTTCACGCTTTCCAGCTCAGAAATTCCCTGTTTGGCACGAATCCCCGCCTTGACAGCGAGGCTTCTTAGCCGGACAGGGAATTTCTTCGCTTCCGAACCGGATTCGCTCCGCTGGATTCCGGTTCGGGTTAGGTACGGATTGGGATATGCAGACCTCGAAAGGGAACGCCCAATCCAAATAAAAAGCAGCTTGCACGGCAAGCTGCTTTTTATTTCAGCAAGGCAAAACTTTCGCTGCCGGAGAAAACCGGCAGAAAGTGTTCTCAGCGCCTTTTACAGGGCAATCGATCAGTAGGACCCGGTAAAAGAAGGAGGGGGAAGCCGCCGCCCTTTAAATGGCCCGGATGCCCTTTTCCAGGTCGGCCAGAATGTCTTCCACATTTTCCAGGCCGACAGACAGCCGCACCAGACCCTCGGGGATACCTGCGTCCGCAAGCTCTTCCGGAGAATACGTGGAGTGCGTCATGGAGGCGGGGTGCTCGATCAGCGTCTCCGCGTCGCCCAAGGAGACGGCCAGCGTGCAAAGCTCCAGACTGTCCACAAACTTTGCCGCCTGTTCCTTGCCGCCGGATACAACGAAGGAGACCATGCCGCCAAAGCCGTGATGCATCTGCCTTGCAGCGACTTCATACCCAACATGGCTTTTCAGTCCGGGATACAGGACCTTTTCGATCTTGGGGCAGCTCTCCAGGAATTCCGCGATCTTCATGGCGCTGGCACAGTGGCGCTCCATACGCAGTTCCATGGTCTTGAGGCCGCGCATGATCAAAAACGCTTCATTTGCCGCAAGCACGGAGCCGGTCATGTCCTTCACGCCGACCATGCGGGCCTTCATGACCGTTTCCGCGTCGCTGATCACAAAGCCGGCCAGCAAATCGCCGTGGCCGTTGATGTATTTCGTGGCGGAGTGGACCACGGCGTCCGCGCCTTCCCTGAGGGGATTTTGCAGGTACGGCGTGGCAAATGTATTGTCACAGACCACTTTGATGGCGCTGTTATGGCCGTGGACAAAATCGGACACCTTTCTCAGGTCTGTGATCTTCATGTTGGGGTTGGCAGGCGTTTCCAAATAGACGATTTTCGTCTCCGGCTTCAGGGCGCTTTTCAGCGCGTTCTCGTCTGATGTGTCGATAAAGTCGACGTTCACGCCCATGCGCCGGAGATGATGCGCCAAAAATTCGTAGGTGCAGCCGTACAGTGTCTTATCCGCCACGATATGGTCTCCGGTGGAGACGATGGACCAGATGAGGGAGGTAATGGCGCCCATGCCGGAGCTGGTCGCCAGCGCGGCCTCTCCGCCCTCCATGGCCGCCACCTTCTGCTCAACAGCCATCACGGTGGGGTTTGCCGTTCTGGAGTATGCATACCCGGCACGCTTGCCCGCAAAGATATCGCCGCCATGCTGGCAGGACTCGAACTCAAAGGTCGATGTCTGATAAATGGGAGGCGTCAGGGCGCCGAAGGCGTCTTTGATCTTCCCGGCATGGATCGCCAGGGTGGAAAAGCCGCAGGTGTCATGTTGACTCATAAGATAGGCTCCTTTCTGTTGTCCTCATATTTGAATCATGTTTCACGTATCAGCGGATAGGTCATTTTTATTATAGGAGTTCCTGCTCCGCCGAGAAAGGACAAATGTCCATATCCCGCGCTTTTTTTAAGGCGGCAGGATACCGGCCTACTTGCCCGGCGTGCAAAGTTGAACTATAATCATTCCATCACATACATGAAATGAGGAAGTTCCATGCTCCATGATCTGATCTACTGCCCGGAAGATTTTATTGCAAATATGGAACACATCCGCCTGAAAAAAGGGGCGTGCGTCATCGAGGCCAGCACGGCGCCGGAGCATGTTTATGCGGTGCTGTCCGGCATGGCAAGCACCACGTATGTAAACGGCGAGGGGCAGAGCGTGATCGCCAGCTTTTTCATTCCCGGGGATTACATCGGCGAGATCAACTTGATCTGCAGGCAGAAGTTTCTTTTTTCCAGCTATGCCCTGAGCGATATGGAACTGCTGAAGATCCCGGCGGATGCCTTTGTTGTCCGCCTGAAAGCGGATTTCCGGCTGGTGGAAAGCGTTATCCAAAGTCAGAACAACCGCATCAATTTCCTGGAGTCCTACTCCCTGGTCAATCAGACATACAGCCTGTATGAGCGGATGCTGATTTTTTTGAATTGCTACCTGGCAAATCCCTACATGTCCCAGATCTGCACCAAGGATTTCATTACCTATTTTATCAATACAGACATCCGCTCCCTGAACCGGGTCCTGAAGACCATGCGGGAGGAGGGACTGATCGCCGTCAAAAACAGCCGGGTGGAAATTTTAGATTACGCAAAGCTGCAAGAGCAGCTTCAAAAGCGGCATATCGACTATCAGGTCGCGCATTTTTATGAGAATCTGGTGGATGATTTTCGCATATAAAACGACAGAAGCTGCTCCGCAAAACGCGGAGCAGCTTCTGCTAAAGAAGATGGGCAAACGGTTCCGGGCCGGTAAGCCCACTGCCGTTCAGGGCTGGCCCACCACGTTGGGCAGGAAGTAGCGGATCTGCTTTTTCCACCAGGGCCAGTCGTGGTTCACGTCCAGGCCCCAATAGTCCACCCAGGCGCGGATGCCCTTGCGGTGCAGCACCTCGTCCAGGCGGCGGGTGCCGGCCAGCAGCAGGTCCTCCCAGGCGCCCTGGCCCACACAGATCATGATCTTGCGCTGGTTGTACAGCTGGATGTAGGGGTGGTCCTCCGGCATGCCGGAGAGGCTGGCGCAGGGGTCGTTGGCATAGACCACCTCGTCCATGTAGCCGTTGTACATGTCATAGGTGTCGTAAATGCCGGACAGGGCGATGACGCTGTCAAACACATCCGGCCGCCGGAAGAAAAAGTTGGCGGCGTGATAGGCGCCCATGGAAAAGCCGGTGGTCAGCAGGTCCTGGCCGGTGCCGTTGATCTGGCGGATGCGGGGCAGCAGCTCCTCCATGATGTAATTGTACCAGGCCTCGTGGCGGCGGACCCGGGTATAGGGGTCACCGCCCACCAAAGAGAGCGTTTCGGCGTCAATGGTGTCCACGGTGAACAGCTGGAGCTTTCCGCCCTCCAGATAGTCCCCCAGGGTGTCCAGCATGCCGAAGCCCTCCCAGTCAAAAAAACGGCCGTTCTGGCAGGGAAACACCAAAACCGGCTTTCCGCCGTGGCCGTATACCTTGAATTCCATGTCCCGTCCCAGGCGGGGGCTGTATTCCTTGTGATATTCCGTATGCATACGTGTTGCCTCCTTTGCTCACTGGCAGTCTACCACAAAAGCGGCGGCGGGACAAGACGGGGACTGCGGAATTTCCTCTTGCAATTGAAGAAACAAGCGCCTATAATTCAATACTATAAAGTGTTAAATTAGGGAGGGGTCACTGTGAACTTTGTCTTTATTTCCCCCAATTTCCCGGAGGCGTACCGCTGGTTCTGCATCCGCCTGAAGGAAAACGGCGTCAACGTGCTGGGTGTGGGTGACTGCCCCTATGAGGGCCTGCACCCGGATCTGAAGCGGGCCCTGACGGAGTATTACCGGGTGGACAGCCTGGAGAATTACGACCAGGTGCTGCGGGCCGTGGGCTACTTCACCGGCCAGTACGGCAAGATCGACTGGGTGGAGAGCAACAACGAATACTGGCTGGAGCTGGACGCCCAGCTGCGGACGGATTTCAACATCACCACCGGCTTGAAGTCCCATGAGATCGAAAAATACAAGAGCAAGTTCGCCATGAAGGAGTACTACCGCAAGGCGGGCATCCCCTGCGCCCGCTGCTGCCCTGTCACCACGTTGGATGCCGCCTTGGCCTTCACCCATGAGGTGGGCTATCCCGTCATCGTGAAGCCGGACAACGGCGTGGGCGCCATCGCCACCTGGAAGCTCCAGAGCGACGAGGACACCGTGGCCTTTTTCAATGAGCTGCCGCCGGTGCCCTACCTGATGGAGGAATACGTCACCGGCGTGGTCACCACCTACGACGGCGTGTGCGACTCCCGGGGCGAGGTGCTGTTCGCCGCTAGCCACATCACCCGCAACTCCATCATGGACATGGTGAACGAGGGCGTGCCCACTTACTATTATGTGGACAAGGAGGTCCCCGCCGACGTGGAGGCGGCGGGCAAGGCCACACTGAAGGCCTTCGGCGCCTCCAGCCGCTTTTTCCACCTGGAGTTCTTCCGGCTGACGGAGGGCAAGGAGGGCCTTGGCAAACGGGGAGACATCGTGGCCCTGGAAGTCAACATGCGTCCCGCCGGAGGCTTCACGCCGGACATGCTGAACTTCAGCCAGAGCGCCGACGTATACCAGATCTGGGCGGACATGGTGGCCTTCGATGAGCTGCGCCACACCTATGACGGCCCCCATACCTACTGCATCTACGCCGGACGCCGGGACGAGAACCACTACCGGCTGAGCCTGCCCCAGCTCCAGGAACGCTGCGGCAGCCACGCAAAGCTGTTCACCCGGATGCCGGACGCCCTGGCGGGCACCATGGGCAACCAGGTGGCCATCGCCTGCTTCGACACCTTGGAGGAGGTGGACGACTTCGTCCGCACCGCCTTCGCCCTGGCGGAGGAATGAGCAAACAGCAAAACACCCCGGCGCCAAAGCGGCGCCGGGGTGTTTTTTAGGGTTACGCAAACAGGGCGTTGAAGGCGGCCACCACATCATCGGCGCCCTCCAGGGCCACCAGCATGACGTAATTGCCGTTGGAGACGATGCGGGAGTTGTTTTTCCAGCCCTCAATGGTGGCGGGATACCAGGCGCCGCCGGGGTTGGCGTCGTCGCCCACCTGGTAGTCGATGCGGGCCTGGAAGATGTCCTTTACCGCCTGTACGTCGGCGGCGTTTTCCACCTCCACCAGGGCGATCTCGCCCACGGCGGCGGAGATCATGGCCATGTACACGCCGCACTGGTTGGTTTTGATGGTGCTCAAGCCGGTGTAAAAGGCGTCCAGCGTTTCTCCCTCCGCCTGCATCATGGCGGGCATATTGGCGTTGTTCGCCGTCAGGGACTCATAGAAAGCGGCCAGGTCCACGCTGGCGGCGGGCTGCTCGGCGGGTTTTTCCGCCGGTTTTTCCACAGGCGTCTCCACGGGCTTCTGGGCGGGCTTTTCCGCGGGCTTCTGGGCGGGCTTGGAGGCAGGCGTTTCCGCGGGCTTCTGGGCGGTGCTCTCCTGGCCGCCGGCGTTTTCCGGCTGCTGGCCGGCATCCTCCTCGGAGGAGGTGTCTTCCTCCTCAGCGGGGGCCTCCTCCTCGGGCACTTCTTCCTCCTGGGGCTCCTCCGGCTGGACAGGCTCCGTGACCTCCGGCTCCTCCACGGCCTCCGGGGCCTTTTGCTTTCCGCAGGCGGGCAGGGCGAGGAGCAGGGCCAGCGCCAGCAGCAGGGCAAGGGTCTTCTGTTTCATGGTGTTTCTCCTTATGTATGAAAGTACTTCCTGGATATAGACGCAGTATACCGGAAAAAGTTCCCCGATGAAAGACAAATATCAAAAAAATTTCAGCCTGACAGGTTTGTCAGGCTGAAAGGCAGTCACGCGAAGGTGACCACGGTGCCGGTCTTGCCGTCCAGGGCCTCCAGGGCCTTGTCCAGGCTGGTGATGATGGCCTTCTTGCCGGGGTTGGCCCGGACGAACTTCATGGCGGCCTCCACCTTGGGCAGCATACTGCCGGCGCCGAAGTGGCCCTCCCGGACATAGCGGGCGGCTTCCGCCAGACTCAGGCGGTCCAGGTCCTGCTGGTCCGGCTGGCCGAAGCGGATGGCCACCTTCTCCACCTCCGTCAAAATGAGCAGGGCGTCGGCCCCCACCTCCTCCGCCAGCAGCTCCGCGGCGAAGTCCTTGTCGATGACGGCGGCCACGCCCTCCAGGGTGCCGTCGGGGTTTTCCACCACCGGCACGCCGCCGCCTCCGCAGGTGATGACGATGGCGTGGTCCCACAAAAGCCGCACGGCGCCGATCTCCACGATGCGGCGGGGCAGGGGAGAGGGCACTACCCGCCGCCAGCCACGGCCGGCGTCCTCCTTCATGGTGTAGCCCTTCTCCCGCTCCAGCCGCCGGGCCTCCTCCTCCGTGTAAAAGGCGCCGATGGGTTTGGTGGGCGTCTGGAAGGCGGGGTCCCGGCGGTCCACCACCACCTGGGTGGTGAGGGACACCACGGGGTAATTGCGGTCCCGCTTGTTCAGGGCGTATTTCAGGGCCTGCTGGATGTGGTAGCCGATATAGCCCTGGCTCATGGCGCCGCACACATCAAAGGGCATGGGGGGCACCACGTCCTTGGCGGTCTCGCTGGCCAGCACGATGCGGCCCACCTGGGGGCCGTTGCCGTGGACCACCGCCATCTCGTAGCCCCGCTGGCTGATCTGGGCGATGAACTCGCTGGTGCGCTTCACCACCTCCAGCTGGGCCTCGGCGGTGGGGGCGCTGTCTTTGGATTGCAGGGCGTTGCCTCCCAGGGCGATCACGATTCTCTCCGGCATATGCATGTTCCACTCCTTGCTTCAAGATCGGCCTTAGTGTCTGCGGACGCGGGCGCTTTATGCGGAGAAAATTTTTCGGGCCTGTCCTCTCCGGCGGCGGAGCCTACATATATAGGCAGAAACAAATTGCAGGAGGGAGACCATCATGATCGCTGCCGCCGAGCCCCAGGTCTGGACCGTCTGGCTGGACCAGGTCCAAAAGATCGCGTCCTTCCACGCCGTGGACGGATACGACCAGTGCGAATTCCGGGACCACAGCCATTTCCTCCACTACATGGAGGACCTGCAAAACAGCGGCTACCTGTTCCAGTGAGCAAACGATAAAAAAAGAAGGACTTCCCAAGGGAAGCCCTTCTTTTTTCATGGGTTCAGATCTTGATGAGCTGGTAGTTCCGGGTGCCCAGGCCCAGCTTTTCCCCGTGCTCCAGGCAGACCTGCCAGTCGGTATCCGGGTGGGCCTTCTGGAAGTAGTCTCCCTGGTTGCAGGCGCACTCCTTGTCGAACAGCACGGAATTGGGCACGGCGCTCTGGGCCAGCACCGCGTCGGCGCAGGCCTGGTCCAGGGCCACAGGGTCAAAGGAGGCGAACATGCCCACATTGGGCACCAGGGGCACGTCGTTTTCCCCGTGGCAGTCGCAGTTGGGGGAGACATCCAGCACCAGGGAGATGTGGAAGCAGGGGCGGCCGTCCACCACGGCCTTCGTGTACTCGGCGATCTTTTTGTTGAGGATGGCGGGGGCCTCGTCATACATGCACTGGATGGCGTCCTTGGGGCAGACGGCCAGGCACCGGGCGCAGCCCACACACTTGCTCGTGTCGATGCTGGCCTTGCCGTCCGGGCCGAACTGGGGAGCGCCGTGGGCGCAGATCTTGGCGCAGGCCCGGCAGCCCACGCACTTTTTCTGCTTGACGAAGGGCTTGCCGGAGTTGTGCATCTCCATCTTGCCGGCCCGGGAGCCGCAGCCCATGCCGATGTTTTTCAGGGTGCCGCCCATGCCGGCCTGCTCATGGCCCTTGAAATGGGTCAGGGAGATGAACACGTCCGCGTCCATGACGGCCCGGCCGATCTTGGCCTCCTTCACGTACTCGCCGCCCTCCACGGGGACGGACACCTCGTCGTTGCCCTTCAGGCCGTCGGCGATGAGGATGTGGCAGCCGGTGGAGTAGGGAGTGAAGCCGTTGACGTAGGCGGATTCGATGTGGTCCAGGGCGTTTTTCCGGCCGCCTACGTACAGGGTGTTGCAGTCCGTCAGGAAGGGCTTGCCCCCCTGGGCCTTCACCAGGTCCGCCACCACCTTGGCCCAGTTGGGACGGAGGTAGGCCAGGTTGCCCGGCTCGCCGAAGTGCATTTTGATGGCCACGTATTTATCCTCTAGATCCAGATCGCCGAAGCCGGCGGTCATGATGAGGCGGGCCAGCTTCTGGGGCAGGTTTTCCCGCCAGCTGGGGCAGCGGAAGTCCGCGAAATACACCTTTGCTTGTTCAGCCATATTCGATCTCCTTTTCTTGTTGCCGCCGTTTGCCGGCGGTTACTCGTCCATGTCCACGCTGATGTTGTCCGTGCCGTGCTGGTCGAATTCAGACAGGTACGCGTCGATGCGGTCCATCAGCTGGGTGTAATTCTCCCGGGTCAGAGGCTCGCCGTCCATATCCCGCAGGGCCAGCTCCTCCGCCAGGATCTCGTAGAACACCACATCCTCGTAATTTTCAATGGCCTCGTGGATGCCGCCGTCGGCAAAGGCCCGGGAGGGGATGAGCTCTCCCCGGTACAGCTCCACCAGCTTGCTCATCTTATGGTCCAGGCAGTGGGAGAAGACCAGGCTCTCCACCTGGTCGTATTCCTTGATGCGGTCGCTTTCCCGGGTGGAGTTCACCACCCAGTTTCCTATGTATACCAGATCCAGCAGATAGCGGTACTGCTGCTCCGTCAATTCGATGTTCATTGGGCAGACACCTCCCAGTTGCTTAAAGTTTTTGCAATAGTATGATTATAACAAAGGCGTGGGCAAAATTCCACATAAAAAACAGGGTAAAAAGACTAAAATCTGTCTTGCGGCAAACATCGCTACATAGTATAATATATAACTCGGATGCTGACCGGGTGAACTGCAGGCCCGGATTTCCATAAGGAGTTCAAAAAGCTATGGATATGCGACCCATCGGTGTGTTCGACTCCGGCCTGGGCGGGCTGACGGCGGTGCGTTCCCTGCGCCAGATCCTGCCGGAGGAGGACCTCATCTATTTCGGCGACACCGCCCGGGTGCCCTACGGCGGCCGGTCCAAGGAGACGCTGCTGAAATACGCCCGGCAGGATGTGCGCTTTCTCCGGTCCTTTGACCTCAAGGCCATCCTCATCGCCTGCGGCACCGTGTCCACCACGTCCCTGGACACGCTGCAAAGGGAAAACAACCTGCCCATCGTGGGCGTGGTGGAGCCCACCTGCCGCCGGGCGCTGCTGGTGACGAAAAACAAAAAAGTCGGCATGATCGCCACGCTGGCCTCCGTCCGCTCCGGCGCCTACGAGGCCACCCTCCGCCGCCTGGACCCGGACGTGGAGGTGCAGTGCCTGCCCTGCCCGCTGTTTGTGCCCCTGGTGGAAAACGGCCGCTTCCGCCCGGGAGACGTGGTCATCGAGACCGTGGCCCGGGAGTATCTGGAGCCTCTGAAGGCCACCGGCATCGACACCCTCATCCTGGGCTGCACCCACTATCCGCTGCTGACGGATATCATCGGCGCCATCATGGGCCCGGAGGTGACGCTGGTCTCCGCCGGGGAGGAGTCGGCCTTTGAGCTGAAGCGGATGCTGAAGGCCGGCGGCCTGCGGGCGGACGAGCGCCGCCGGGGCGAGGCGGAATTTTACGTCAGCGACCGCCCGGAGGATTTTGAGCGCATCGCCTCGGTGTTTTTACAGGAGGACCTGCGCCACACGGCACGGAGGATCGACATTGACCAGTATTGAACGTGAGCCGCTCCCGGTGATGCTGTCCATCCGGGGCGAGCAGTATTTTGACGGCATCGACCCCGACGCCCAGGAGCTGATGACGGAGGGGACCATGACGCTGACGGAGGACGGCATGGTGCTGTCCTACCAGGAGACGGCCCTCACCGGCATGGAGGGCACCACCACCCGCTTCCAGATCCAGGGGCCCCGGGTGATTTTGACCCGGTCCGGCACCGTCAACTCCCAGATGGTGTTTGAGGAGGGGCGGCAGCATACGTCCCTGTACGAGACCCCCTTCGGGGAGCTGTCCGTGGACATCCAGACCAGCGTTTTAAAGCACAACCTGACGGAGCGGGGCGGCCTTATGGAGATCAAGTACTCCATCGCCGTGGAGCATACTGTTACCGGCCGGAACTGCTTTAAGATCCGGGTGCGGCGGAAGCACTGAAGGAAACGACACAAATTCACAAAAGAGGTTAAATGATATGATCAACATGATCCAAAACGCGAAAGACCAGGCCGCGTCCCTGGCCATGGCCGCCTACGAGGCGGCGGTGGCCGACGGCACCCTGCCCCGGGCGGAGGTGAAGACCGCCCCCGTGGAGATCCCCAAGGACACCGCCAACGGCGACTTTACCACCACCTTCGCTCTGGCCGCCTCCAAGGCCCTGCGGCAGCCTCCCCGGAACATCGCCCAGGCCCTGCTGGACCACATGAAGCTGGAGGGCACCTATTTCGCCTCCGCCGAGATCGCCGGCCCCGGCTTTTTGAACTTCCGCCTCAATGACAGCTGGTACGCCGGCGTCATGGAGGCCGTGGAGGCCGAGGGGGAGGCCTACGGCACCAACGACGGCCTGCGGGGGAAGAAGATCATGGTGGAGTTCGTCTCCGCCAACCCCACCGGCCCCATGCACATGGGCAATGCCCGGGGCGGCGTTCTGGGCGACACCCTGGCCTCCGTGCTGACCGCCTGCGGCGCCGATGTGACCCGGGAGTTCTACGTCAACGACGCCGGCCACCAGATCGACAAGTTCGCCCACTCCATCGAGGCCCGCTACCTCCAGCTCATCAAAGGCGAGGAAGCGGTGCCCTTCCCCGAGGACGGCTACCAGGGCGGCGACATCCGGGACCTGGCCCAGGCCTACTATGACCAAAGCGGCGAAAAGCTGCTGAACGTCCCGGAGGAGGAGCGGCAGGCGGAGCTGGCCCAATACGGCCTTTCCGTGAACCTGCCCAAGATGAAGACGGACCTCCAGCGGTACAAGATCAACTACGACAACTGGTTCTACGAGTCCACCCTCCACGAGAGCGGCTATGTGGCCGAGACGGTGGACCTTTTGACGGAGCGGGGCTGGACCTATGAAAAGGACGGCGCCCTGTGGCTGCGCACCGCCGACATCATGCGGGAAAACCTCCTGAAGGCCGGCAAGAAGGAAAAGGACATTGAAAAGCTGGACCTGAAGGACGACGTGCTCCGCCGGGCAAACGGGTTCTACACCTACTTCGCCGCCGACATCGCCTACCACCGCAACAAATTCGCCGTCCGGGGCTTTGACAAGGTCATCAACGTCTGGGGCGCCGACCACCACGGCCATGTGGCCCGGTTGAAGGGTGCCCTGGACGCCCTGGGCCTGGACGGCAGCGGCAAGCTGGACATCGTTCTCATGCAGCTGGTGAAGCTGCTGCGGGACGGCGAGGTGGTCCGCATGAGCAAGCGCACCGGCAAGGCCATCAGCCTGTCCGACCTGCTGGACGAGGTCAGCGTGGACGCCGCCCGGTGGTACTTCAACGCCAAGCCCGATACCCAGATGGACTTTGACTTAGGGCTTGCCGTCCGGGAGGACAGCGAGAACCCCATCTACTACGTGGAGTATGCCCACGCCCGCATCTGCTCCCTGCTGCGGGCCATGGAGGCGGAGGGCGTCACCGTCCCGGCTCAGAGCGGGGTGGACATGTCTCTGCTCTCCGGCGAGACGGAGGTGGCCCTCATCAAGCAGATCTCCCAGTTCTGCGAGGAGATCCGGCTGGCGGCCCGGGACTATGACCCCAGCCACATCAACCGCTACCTCCAGGAGCTGGCTGGCTGCTTCCACCGGTTCTACAACGCCTGCCGCATCAAGGGCGAGGAGCCGGCGGTCCAGGCGGCCCGGCTGAAGCTGGCGGACGACACCCGGGTGGTGCTGCGCAACGGCCTCAAGCTCATCGGCGTGGACGCCCCGGAGAAGATGTGACACATCCGGACACAGGGCCGCGCAGAGGCGCGGTCCTGTTTTTTGATTCTGGTATGAGATGACCCGGAAGGAGAGACAGAGATGTTTGAAAACCGCTATACCATTACGGAAAAAATTTACGTGGACTGGACGGTGCACCCGGTGGCGCTGGGCAGAGCCCGCCGCCGCTTTCCCATTTTGCTGACGCTGCTGGCGGCGGCCTGTGCCGTCATGCTGGTCATGGCTTTCCTGGACGGGAACGGCACCTATGCGTGTTTGTACGCCCTGCTGCTGGCGGGGGTGGCCTTCCGCCTGTTCGGCTATGACGCCATGCTGGCCCGGCGGCAGTTCCGCCGGCTCCGGAGCGGAAAGCCCGGGGAGTGGAAGCGGGTCCTCCGCTTCGACGGGGACGGCATCACCGTGGAGGATGACGGCCAGGTCCTGGCGGAAAAGACCTGCGGCCAGCTTCAGGAGGTCCGGGACATGGAGCCCTGGCTGGCCCTCATCTTTGAGGGCGGCGTGGTGGTCCGGGCCGACAAGGGGGGCTTTTTCCGGGAGGGAGCCGCCTGCGGCCAGGAGGCGTTTTTAGCGTTTTTGCGGGAGCGGTGCCCCGGTGCCGCCTTCCCGGCGTGAGGGGCCGGTCATGGAGACGGTGAACCGCCGCCGGGCGGCGGTGAAGGCGGCTTTTCCCGCCACGGTGCCGGTGATGACGGGCTTTTTGGCCCTGGGCGTCGCCTACGGCATTTTGATGCGCACCAACGGCTACGGGCCCCTGTGGTCCACGCTCATGAGCGCCATCGGCTTCGGCGGCAGTATGCAGTATGTGGCCATCACGCTGCTGGTGACGGCCTTTGACCCCTTGCAGGCCTTTTTGCTGGCCCTCATGGTCAATGCCCGCCACATATTTTACGGCCTCTCGCTGCTGGACAAGTACAAGGGCCTGGGTAAGGCCCGGTTTTTCATGGTCTTCGCCCTGTGTGACGAGACGTTTTCCCTGGTGTCCACCCTGGAGCCGCCGGAGGGCGTGGAGCGGAAGGACTTTTATTTCTGGATCACCCTGCTGGATTACCTGTACTGGGTGGGCGGCACCGCCCTGGGGGGCCTTTTGGGGCGGTTCATTATCTTTGACACCACGGGCCTGGACTTCGCCCTGACGGCGCTGTTCGTGGTGCTGTTTCTGGAGCAGTGGAAAAAGCCGGAAAACCGGCCCTTCGGCCTCATCGGCCTGGCCTGCGCCGGGGCGAGCCTGGCGGTGTTCGGGGCGGACAACCTGGTCATCCCCGCCATGGCGCTCATTCTGGCGGTATTACTGGGAGGGAGGAAACGCCTGTGCACCTGACGCCGTTTCAAACCGTGGCCATCATCCTGGCGGTGGCCGCCGGCACCCAGATCACCCGCTGGCTGCCCTTCTGGCTGTTCCCGGAGAAAAAGGACCCGCCGGCGGTGGTGCTGTACCTGGGCCGGGTGCTGCCGGCGGCCGTCATGGGCCTTCTGGTGGTGTACTGCCTGAAAAACGTCTCCTGGACGGCGGCGCCCCACGGGCTGCCGGAGCTGCTCTCCGTCGCGGCGGTGGCGGTGCTGCACCGCTGGAAGGGGAATGTGCTTTTGTCCATCGCTGGGGGCACGGCGCTGTATATGCTGCTGGTGCAGGCGGTGTTCGCGTGAGGAAGGGAGCGGCTAACGCCGCTCCCTTTTTTTGACATTTGTATCCGAATCGTTACGATTTGTCTTGAAATTGTCAGGAATTTTCCGGGAAAAGCCGTTATTCTGGTGCCATCAACCAACAGGAGGATGTTTGCCATGAAACGCGCTTTCACCTGCCTTTTGCTGGCGGCGGTCCTGCTGGCCGGCTGCGGAAAAAAACAAGCGGACCCGGCGCCCCAGGCGGACCCGGCTCCGGAGACTGACGGAGGCCAGACCCTGGCGGCGGACTGCGCCGGGGCCTATGCCGCCATCACGGAGGATTTGACGTTTTTGGTGTCCGTGGAGGAGGCAGACGGCACCGTCACCACCCTGGACATCACCCCGGACAACGCCTGGAACGTGGCGGGCCGGGAAAACCTGTTCGCCCTCTCCTATGACTGGTCCCCGGCGGAGGCGGGGGACTGGGAGGCTCTGCCCGCCGGCGGCGGGACCCTGTTCACCCTGGCGGACGCCGACAGCAAGACCACCATCCAGTGCCGGTCCGACAGCGACCTGGTCCGCTGGCAGCGGGGCGGCGGGGCGGTATCCTATGCCAGCGCCGTGAACCCCCGGGAGGGGGAACCCTATGAGGGTAAGCTCTGCCGCCAGCTGGCCATCATTGCCGAGGATGCCGTCAGCGCCCAAATGTGGGACGTGGCGGCGGACGGCGCCCTCTCCCCAGAGGCGGCGGCGGAGGAACTGGGGGAGCGGGTGGCGGAAAACTACCGCGCCGTCCCCGCCTGGGTCACCTGGAAGCCGGAGGATGCGGCTTTCGGCGGAGCCGGTGTGTTTGACTGGTACAAAGGTCAGCCGGAGAATTTCTGCTGCGGCATCGGCCTGCGGGTCAGCTTGGCCGACCCGGAGGGGGAGAGCGGCAGCTACTGGCAGGCCGGCGCCGGCCTGGGGGAGCCGGACGAAGACGGCTGCTACGGCTGGGGCTGCGAGGTGCTGGTGAAGAAAAACGGGGCGGGAGACTGGTACATCGCGGGCAGGGGCACCGGCGGCTATACCGTGGAGCTGCCGCTGGGTGATCTGGACAGTGCCTCTCTGGAGCAGTTGACGGACGCCTTTTTCCTGACGGAGGGCTCCACCCACGACTGGCTGCTGCCCTTTTACATCCTCAGCCGCTCCCAGGCGGAGCTGTCGGCCCTGCCGGCGCTGCTGGACCAGCGGACG
The DNA here is from genome assembly GCA_004558115.1 of Clostridiales bacterium. GTDB lineage: Bacteria > Bacillota > Clostridia > Oscillospirales > Oscillospiraceae > Oscillibacter. Next base: position 14,792 of record SFDT01000011.1, read on the forward strand.
GAGGACGAGGCCCGGGCGCTTTGCCGCTTGCTGGCGGACTGCGCGGAAAACACCAAGGAGTCCTGGCCCTGGACCCTGGAGGACCTGGCGGAGGCCCTGGGGGAATACAGCCCGTATCTGCGTGCATAAAACCGCCGGACAGCGTGTAAACTGAGACCGCGGCCCCATTGGGGCCGCGGCTTTGCTGTTGAAGGAGGCGGTTTACATGCGCAGGCGGCTGGCGCTGTGGGAGCTGGGAGGCTTTTTATTCACGGCGGCCCTGGGGACGGTGCTGCATTTCACCTACGGCTGGAGCGGCGGAAACCTGCTGGCGGCGGCTTTTTCCGCCGTCAACGAATCCGTGTGGGAGCACATGAAGCTGCTGTTTTTCCCGGCCTTTTTCTGGTCCGTGGGGCAGGTGTGCTTCCTGGGCCGCAACTATCCCAACTTCCTGGCGGTCCGGGCGCTGTCGGTGCTGGCGGGAACGGCCCTGGTGCCGGTGCTGTATTACACGTACACCGGCATCGTGGGGACCCATGTGCTGTGGGCGGATATCGCGGTGTTTTTGCTGGCGGTGCTGGGGACGTTCGCCCTGGACTTTCGCCTGCTGCGGCGGGGGCGGCTCACCGGCTGGCTGGCGCAGGTGCTGGGCCTGGCGGTGCTGTGGGCCCTGGCCTTTTTGTTCGTGTGGTGCACGTTCCGCCCGCCCCACCTGGCCCTGTGGCGGGACACGGCGGCGGGGGTATACGGACTGCCCTGAAAGGAGAAACCGGCGGCCTTGGCCGCCGGTTTTCAATACAGCATCGTTTTGGTCTGCTCCAGGGCGATCCGAATGAACTCGGAGATCATTTTCCACTGATAGGACTCCTTGCGGTATCCGAAACGGATGTGGTAGGAGGCACCCGCGCTGAAGTGGTATATTTTCATCCTGTTCAGCTGCTCCTTCGTCAGAATGGCCCGTGCCAGGCTTTCAGGGCAGAAGCAAATGCCGATGCCCTTGGCGCAAAGGGACAGCAGCGTTTCCATATTGGCGGACTGCGCTTTCACGATGGGCTGAAAACCGGCGTTTGAGATCATGCTTCGGGCGATCTGCCCCGAAATATCATAGGGACTGCCCAGAATAAACGGATATACGCCGAATTCCGACAAGTCGCTGATAAAAGCGCCGCTTTCACGCTTCTCCTCCGGCAGCAGCTGTGCCGGCACCAGCATGATGACTTCCTCCTTGTAAAAATCGCGGATCTCCATGCCGGGCAGAGATTCGGGGAAGCGCGCAATGGCCAGGTCGATGTCCTTGTTGATGAGGCTTTTGTGGAGGGATTCATTTGTCCCCTCCAGAAGGCGCACCTCAATGTTTGGATACGCGGCCTGGAAGGCCGCGATATTGTCCGGCATGATGGCATGGCTCCTGGTAAAGTTGATCCCGATGAGCAGCTTGCCCCGTTGGTTGTTGGTCAGGTCATTGAACTCGTTCCACATGGCCTGGTAATTTCCGTAGATCTCGGAAGCGTAGCGGAGAAATACCTCTCCGGCATAGGTGAGCTGCAGAGGGTTGCTGCGGACGATCAGTTTGCAGGCCAGCTCTTTTTCCACAGCCGCGATGTGCGCGCTCAGGGTCTGCTGGGTGATGTGCAGCTCCTCCGCCGCTTTCGTGATGTTTCTTTTGGCGGCCACGGTCAGAAAATATTCCATGCTCAAAAAATTCATACTTGCCCGCCCTCTCTGATTACAGTATTTTTACTGTGAGAATCACAGAATAAAACAGATTTATAACAGTATTTTTATTGTAATATACACTAAAACAAACAGTTTTACAAGTATGACTTCTTTACTTATACTGAGTTTAGCACAAGAAAAACAGTTCTTGAAAATTGTATATTTTATCAAAGAGGGGGATTTTATGGACAAGAACAAAGTTGATTATGGCAAGATGAATTTTGCCACGCGGGCCATCAAGTATGGCGAGGGACCCGATCCCACTACACATGCGCTGAATACCCCAATTTACGAGACCACCACATATGCCTACAACACCACCGATGAGTATGACCAGATGATCGGCGATGCCATGAGCTGGAAGCCGGGCTGCTGCATTTACAGCCGCACCACCAATCCCACCACCATGGCGATGGAGAGAAAGGTGGCTTCTCTGGAAAACGCGGAGGACGCCTGCGTTGTCTCCTGCGGCATGGCGGCGGTGAGTCTGGCGCTGCTGACGCAGCTGAACGCCGGCGACCACGTCATCTGCTCGGACGACACCTTCATCTGCACTGCCAGCATGTTTGAGGATATTCTCCCCTCCAAGGGGATCGAAACGGACCGGGTAGAGATCCTGGACCTGGAAAACATCAAAAAAGCCATCAAGCCCAACACAAAGGTGATCTATCTGGAGGCGCTGTCCAATCCTCTGCTGAAGCTGGCGGATCTTCCCGCCATCGCGGAGCTGGCCCACGCCCATGGCTGCAAGTTCATCGTGGACAACACCTTCCTGTCCCCGTTCATCATGCGGCCCCTGGACCTTGGCGCGGACATTGTTGTCCACTCCGGCACCAAGTATTACGTAGGTCACGGTGACGGCCTGTGCGGCATTGTGGCCGGCAAGAAAGCGGACATGGACCGCATCCGCTACTACAATGACAACCTGGGCACCCATATCAGCCCCTTTGACGCCTGGCTTGCCCTGCGCGGCGTCCGCACGCTGCCTCTGCGCCTGACCAAGCAGTCTCAAAATGCGCTGGAGCTGGCAAAATGGCTGGAGACGCGGCCTGAGGTGGAGTTCGTGATTTATCCCGGCCTGGAGAGCCACAAGCAGCATGAGCTGGCCAAAAAGCTCTTCAACGGCGACAACTTCGGCGGTATGCTCTGCTTCCACCTGAAGGGCGGCTACGAGGAGATGGCCAAATTCGCGGACAATGTGCAGATCCCGCCCATCGCCACCAGTCTCGGCGACGTGGTGACGCTGATCTATCCCAAGAAGCCCTATGACAACCTGATCCGCCTGTCCGTGGGCTGCGAGGATGTCAACGACCTGAAGGCGGATTTTGAGCAGGCGTTCGCAAAGCTGGCCGAACGCTGAGTTTTCATAAGCGGCGTGTTCCGCGCTGCTGTGTCCTGCCGGGGCACGGTGATTCGGTATCATGTGTAAAAGGCATTTTGGACTTTTCGACGATCCCCGGTAGCCGTGCCCCTGTTTCAGTGCACCCTTTTTTAAGACAGACGGTTACATTTTACAAAAAAAGATTAAAAATAGATATTTATTAAAACCGGAAGGAGGCTTATCATGGCAAGTGTCATTTCAAATTTTCTGGACACCGCGGTAGGGTTTTTGTGGGGAACTCCGTTAATTGTCCTCGTCCTCGGCTCCGGCGCGCTGTTTACCATTGGCACGGGATTTTTCCAGTTTAAGCACTTTGGCTATTTCATGAAGCATACCTTCGGTTCCCTGTTTGACAAGGCGGAGCATGAGACCGGCTCGGGCCACGTCAGTGCGTTCAACGCCATTGCCACCGCCATCGGCGGCGCCGTGGGCGTTGGCAACATTGGCGGTGTGGCCACCGCCATCGCGGTGGGAGGACCCGGCGCGCTGTTTTGGCTGTGGGTCGCCGCCCTTTTTGGCATGGCGCTGAAAAGCGCCGAGGTCTCCCTGGCCTGCTATTACAGAAGCTACGACGAAGACGGACAGCCTTACGGCGGCCCTACCTATTACATCCAAAAGGGCATTGGAGAGCTGCTGCCCAAGAAGATCGCGAAGATCGCCTCTGTCCTGGCTGTCATCTTCGGCGTGGGCTTCGCCAGCAACTTCTTCTCCGGCGTGCAGGGCTACACCATCGCCGAAGGCTTCACCTCTGCTTTCCCTGTCCCCATCCTGGTATTTGCCGTGATTTACAGCATCGTCGTGTGGATCATCGTCTGGGGCGGCGGCAAGCGGGTCGTGGAGTTTGCCGGCAAGATCGTTCCCTTCATGGTCGTTTTGTTCGTTGCGGCCGGCCTTGGCGTCATCCTGCTCAACATCACGCAGCTTCCCGCCGCGTTTGCGCTGATCTTCAAGAGCGCCTTCAGCGGTACGGCGGCTGTGGGCGGCTTCGCCGGCGCCGCTGCCTCCGCGGCGATCCAGAACGGCATCGCCCGTTCCGTGTTCAGCAATGAGGCTGGCCAGGGCTCCTCCACCATGGTGCACTCCCAGGCGAAGGTGGAGCACCCCGTCCGTCAGGGCATGTGGGGCATGTTTGAGGTGTTTGTGGACACCATGGTGGTCTGCACCATCATGTCTCTGGCCATTATCATGAGCGGTGTCTGGAGCTCCGGCGTACAGGGCGCGGCCCTTTCCGTGTCCGCCTTCGGCTCCGTATACGGAAATATCGGCGCTAAGTTTGTGGCGGTGGCGATCCTGCTGTTCGGCATCACTACGCAGACCGGCTGGTTCATGTATTACGACGTTCTTCTGCGCCACGCGCTGAAAAACAACATTGCCCTGAAAAACAAGATCATCACCGGCTTCAAGGTGATCTATCCCCTGCCCAGCCTGATCACCATTTTCTACACGGTGCAAAACGGCCTGCCCACCGGCTTTGTCTGGAAGATCACGGACTTCTTCTGCGCAGTGCCCACTACGCTGAATATTCTCTGCGTCATTGCAATGAGCGGCGTTTATTTTAAACTCGTGAAGGACTATAAGGCCCGCTATATGGGCATCGGCACGGTCGATCCAAACTTCAAGGTGTTCTACGAAAAAGACCCCAACGAGAAGAAGTGACCGGATTGCGGCCGCTTTTGACCAAACAGCTCTGAAGGAGCCGCATTTGGCGCTGCGCAGGTGCGGACCTGGGACCGATGACCGGCAGCCCCGACGCATCAGTCGGGGCTGCCGGTTTTTTCCTGTTCACAATCATTTTACAGGTCCGCCGCCTTGACCGGAACTGGCGGCGGGGGGTATAATATCTCTGTTATGAATGCTGTACGCAAAGGAGGTCCGCTTATGGAGACAACTGCCCGCAAAAGCGTGGCGCCTTTTTACGCGGTGGCGGTCTTATGGCTGGTGTGGGGCGCGCTGTTCCCCCTGTACGCCGTGACCCATTATGTGCTGCTGGCGGCGGTGTCCGTGGGAGTGTTTTTCGCCGTGAACGCCCTGTGCCGCAGCGGCGGCGCCATCGGCGGCACGGAGGAGGCCGCCCCGAAGAAGGAGGAGAAGCCCAAGGAGGCGTCCACCGGGAACCCGGAGGTGGACAAGATGCTCAAGGACGGCGGCCTGGCCATCGCCGAGATGAAGCGCCTGGACGACAACATCGCAGACCCCGGCATCTCCGCCGACATCGTCCGGCTGGAGCAGGTGTCCCGGAAAATTTTCGACGAGGTGAAGCGGGACCCCAAAAAGCTCCCCCAGATCCGCAAGTTCATGGATTACTACCTGCCCACCACCCTGAAGCTGCTCAACGCCTATGACCGCATGAGCGGCACCGGCGTCTCCGGTGAGAACATCGACACCACGCTTTCCAAGGTAGAGGGCATGATGCGGACCATCGTGGCGGCCTTTGAAAAGCAGTTGGACAGCCTGTACGGCGCCGAGGCCCTGGATATCTCCACGGACATCACCGTGCTGGAGAACATGATGGCCCGGGAGGGCCTGACGGACGGGCCGCTGAAGGCGGAGACCGCCCCCCATCCGGACACGGACATCAAGCTGGAACTGTGAGAGAGGGAGAGAAGACATGAGTGAAAAGACGAAGAAGCTCCTCACCAATGTCGCGCTGGTGCTGGTGTGTCTGGCCTGCGCCCTGCGCTGGCTGTATATCGGGCTGATCGCATCCCGGCCCACGGTCTATCTCTTTGACTGCATCGTGGGGCTGATGTGGCTGGCGGGCGCCGCGCTGGCGGTGGCCCGGGCCATCCGCGCTTCCCGGTAACGGCGGTGCTTCGCCGGAACTTCAAGAACAATGGAGGAAAACGCAATGAGTGAGAACAACATTCCCCAGCTGACACTGGAACCCCAGGCCGCCGCTGCCCAGGCGGTGCCGGAGCTGACCCTGGACCCCTCCGCCCCCGCCGCTCCCGCCGAGCCCGCCAAGCCCGCCAAGCCGGAGGCCGCCCCTGTGCAGATGGATGACAGCCTGCTGAACGACGCGGAGAAAAAGGCCGTGGAGGACTTTTCCAAGAAGATCGATATCATGGATTCCAACATGATCCTCCAGTACGGCGCCGCCGCCCAGAAAAACGTGGCGAGCTTTTCCGAAAATGCCCTGACCTCCGTCCGCACCAAGGACCTGGGCGAGGTGGGCAAGTCCCTTTCCGAGCTGGTGGTGGAGCTGAAGGGCTTCGGCGAGGAAGAGGAGAAAAAGGGCCTGTTCGGCCGGTTCAAAAAGGCAGGCAGCAAGCTGGAGACCATGAAGGCCCAGTACGCCAAGGTGGAGAGCAACGTGGACAAGATCGCCCGGGAGCTGGAGCAGCATCAGGTGACGCTGATGAAGGACGTGGCCATGTTCGACCAGATGTACGAGCTGAACCTGAAATATTACAAGGAGCTGACCATGTACATCCTGGCGGGCAAGAAGAAGCTGGCGGATGTGCAGGCCAATGAGCTGCCCGTCCTGCGAGCCAAGGCGGAGCAGAGCGGCAGCCAGGAGGACGCCCAGCGGTACAACGACATGGTCCAGATGTGCGACCGCTTTGAAAAGAAGCTCCACGACCTGGAGCTGACGCGGATGATCTCCGTCCAGATGGGCCCCCAGACCCGCCTGCTGCAAAACAACGACACGCTGATGGTGGAGAAGATCCAGTCCTCTCTGGTGAATACCATCCCCCTGTGGAAGAGCCAGATGGTGCTGGCCCTGGGCATGGAGCACGGCCGCCAGGCCACCGCCGCCCAGAGCGCCGTCACGGAGATGACCAACGAGCTTTTGAAAAAGAACGCCGACATGCTGAAGATGGGCACCATCCAGACCGCCCGGGAGGCCGAGCGCAGCGTGGTGGACATCGAGACCCTGCAGCACACCAACCAGCAGCTCATCGAGACGCTGGACGAGGTGCTGAACATCCAGCGGGAGGGCGCCCAGAAGCGCCGGGAGGCGGAAGTCGAGCTGGGCAAGATCGAAGGCGAGTTGAAGCAGAAGCTCATGGAGCTGCATCAATAAAAGGAACTGCCTATGAAAGTATTCCAAAAACGTTCCGTGGCCGCCGTGGTCATGGTGCTGGCCATCGCGGCGGGCATCCTGCTGGGGCAGGCCCGGAAGCCGGAGGGTCTGGGACAGGCGTCCACCGCCGTGGTGGGCACCTACACCTATGTCTATGACTATGCCGGCGTCCTGACGGACAAGACCATGACGTATATCGACGAGATGAACACCTCCCTGTTCGCCCAGACCGGCGCCCAGATCATGGTGCAGACGGTGGACAGCACCGGCGGCACCGACATCGTGGACTACGCCGTCCAGCTGGGCGCGGCCTACGGCGTCGGCTCCGCGGAGCGGGACAACGGCCTGGTGTTGGTGCTGGCCTTGGAGGACCTGGCGGACAACGGCCTGGTGGGCAATTACGGCATCGCCGGCGGCGACGGACTGTACCAGTACGGCAACGAGCTGACCAGTATGCTGTATGTCTACATGGAGGAGGACTTCGCCGCCGGGGACTACGACGCCGCCGTCCGCAAGACCGTGAAGGCCTATATGGACTGGTTCGCGGACCTGTACGATGTTACCGTCCGGGAAAACTACATTCCCGCCGTCCGGGAGAATTTCTCCGCCGGCAGCGGGTATTATACGGAGACTACCGGCGCCATGGCGCCCAGCACAGGCTCCGTGGTCATGCAGCTCATTTTGCTGCTGGTGGTGCTGCTCATGATCTGGGTGGTGCTGGACCGGTTGCGCTATAACCGCTATCGCCGCCGCTACATGATGCCCGGCATGGGCATCCCCACCCGGCGGTATTACCCGGTGTTCTGGGGACGGCCCCGGCGGCCAAAGCCGCCCCGTTCCCCCCGCCCGCCCAGAGGCGGCGGACCCAAGCCCCCCAGCGGCGGGCCCTCGTCCCGCCCGCCCAGAAGCGGCGGCTCCGCGCCCCGTCCCCCCAGGAGCACCGGCGGCAGCCGGGGCGGTTCCTTCGGCGGAGGCGGCTCCTTCGGAAGCGGCTTCGGCGGCAGCCGGGGCAGCTTTGGCGGAGGCGGTTCCTTTGGCGGCGGCTTCGGCGGCAGCCGGGGCGGTTTCGGCGGAGGCGGCTCCTTCGGGGGCGGCTTCGGCGGTTCCCGGGGCGGCGGAGGCGGCTTCGGCGGAGGACGCCGGTAAAAAAATCCACAGCATAGGAAAAAGCCCTGCGGCTCTTGGCCGCAGGGCTTTTGTTCAGCGTTTCCGGAGGCCTTCGTATTCCCGCAGGGAATCCAGCGCCTCCCGGGACATAGGCAGGATGACGGCGATGTTGAAGATGGTCATGAGGCCGATGCCCACGTCACCCAGGTCCCACACGAAGGTGTAAGCGGCGAGGCCGCCGATGAACAGCATCACCAGGGCCAGAATTTTGTAGGCCGTCTGAGACACCCAGTTGTCCCCAAAGAGGTAGGCCACGTTGGACCGGGCGTAAAACAGAATGCCAATGAAGGTGGAGAAGCTGAACAGCCACAAAATCAGGGCGATGAACACCACGCCGAAGGTGCCCAGGTGATACTCCATGGCCGCCTGGAGAAGGTCCATGCCCCCCAGGCCCTGGACCCGCTCCTCCGGGGTCAGCAGCATGATCATGGCGGTGCAGCTGCAAATGACGATGGTGTCGATGAACACGCCGAAGGCCTGGAGCAGGCCGGACTTGGCGGGGTGGCTCACCTCCGCCGCCGCGGCGGCACAGGGAGCGGAGCCGGAGCCGGCCTCGTTGGAAAACAATCCCCGCTTCACGCCGTTCATCAGCACGGCGCCGAAGCCGCCGGCCACCGCTTGGCGCAGGCCGAAGGCCTCCTGGAAGATCCGCTGAAAGACCGCTGGCAGCAGCGCCGCGTTTTTCACGATGAGCACGACGGTCATGAGGAAGTAGCACCCGGCCATGATGGGCACCAGCACATCCAGCACCTTCACGGTGGCGTTTTTCCGCAGGACGATGACGGCCGCCAGAGCCACCAGCACCACCGTGGTATAAATGGGCGGGATGCGGAAGGCATTTTCAAAGGCCGAGGTGACGGAGTTGCTGATGACCTGGCTGATGCCGCACCAGCAGATGAGGCCCGACAGGGCAAACAGCACAGCGGTGACGCTGCGGCGGGAGGGGTCTTTCCGTTTGGCGGCGAAGTAGTCGTGGATGTAGTAGGCGGGGCCGCCCCGGTAGCCGCCGTAGAGGGGGTCCGGCTTTTTGTGGAGCTGCGCCAGAGTGGCCTCGATGAAGGCGGTGGAGGAGCCGATGAGGGCGGACAGCCACATCCAGAACACCGCGCCGGCGCCGCCGGCGGAGATGGCCGCCACCACGCCGATGAGGTTGCCCATGCCCACCCGGGTGGCGGTGGAGATGATGAGGGCCTGCCAGCCAGAGATGGCGCTGCCGTTCCCGCCGCGCTTTTCCGCCGTCACCCGCAGCATTTCGGGAAACAGCCGGAGGGGCAAAAAGCGGGTGCGGAACGTGAAGTAGATGCCGGTGGGGATGAGCAGCAGCACCAGCAGGGAAAGGCCCACGCTTCCGCCGCCGGGCAGGGGCAGCGTAATGAGGTCGCCCCACAAAAATCCGCAGACGGCGGAGATCAGGTCTACGATGACATGCATGAGAAAGGTCCTCCTGAGATTGTGATGCGGCGAAAGCGTCCGCCGCGCCGGGACAGGTAAGGGGACTGTGTTCCTTTAAAGCGGAAAACATGTCGGATATGGTTTCATTGTACTATGCCGGGCACGGGGATTCAACCTCTTTTTCCATTTAAATTGTTTTTCCGTGACGGACAGGGCGGCGCTTCCGTCAGCGGATGGGGCAAAGGGGAGCGGTTTTGCCGCCGAAAGCAGGGAATTTGCATGAAAAGAAATAAATCTTGCAAAATGAGGAAAATTTTGCAAGAATACTTGCAAAATGGAAAAGAGGGGCGTATACTCCCCCTTGGAAAACAGGCCGGGTGACCGGCGGGGAGGACGCGGCATATGAACGGAAACGCTTGGAAGACAGTGAAAAGTTACGGCATCGTCATGGCGCTGGCGGTGGTCATGGGGCTGAGCTACGAGGTATTCGTGTTCCCCAACGCCTTCGCGCCGGCGGGCATCAACGGCCTTGCCACCATGATCCAGTATTTGTTCCACGTGAGCATCGGCTACATGTCCCTGCTCATCAACCTGCCGCTGATTTTTCTGGCGTGGCGGCACGTGGACCGGGACTTCGCCCTGAAGAACCTGGCCTTCGTGCTGGTGTTCTCCGCCGTGACCTTGACACTGAACCGGGTGGACCTCAGCGCCGTCGCCTACCACACGGACAACGGAAACTCCGCCATTCTGGGGCCTGTGGCCGCCGGCGTGGTCAGCGGCGCGGTGTACGGCTTCACCATCCGGCAGAACGGCTCCACCGGCGGCACGGACATCGTGGCCGCCTGGGTGCGGAAAAAGCACCCGGAGGCCAGCCTGGTGTGGGTCATTTTCAGCCTGAACGCCTCCGTGGCGGTGCTGTCCTTCTTCGTCTACGGCTGCAAGTTCGAGCCGGTGATCCTGTGCCTGGCCTACTGCTACCTCAGCTCCCGCATCAGCGACAGCATCCTCAAGGGCGGCAAGCGGGCGCTGAAATTCGAGGTGGTCACAAAGGAGGCCTCCGCCCTGTCCGCCCGGCTCATGGAGGAGCTGGGCCACGGCGTCACGGTTCTGCCCGCCCGGGGCATGTACTCCACGGAGCCGCGGGACTTTTTGATCTGCGTGGTGAACCGCCACCAGATCGTCCGCTTCCAGGAGATCCTCCGCCAGTTCCCCGGCACCTTCGCCTGGGTGTCGGAGGTGAACGAGACCCTGGGCAACTTCAAGCACATCACGGCCTGATACATAATAAAAGCCGGGGCGGACATCTGTCCGCTCCGGCTTCGGTTTGTCACAGCACGCTTTCCGCCATCTGCCGCACCTGGCGCTCCGTCAGACCGTCGGAGGCGCGGAGGGAGAAGGAGAAGCCCTCCCGGGTCCACAGGGCCACCCGGATGCCGCCCTCATCACCCCGCCACTGGACGGAGGTGTCCCGCACCGTCAGGGTGCCGCTGGTGGGATAGACCGTGTAGTCGCCGCTGTTGTCGCTGCCGCCCCGGCTGACCCGGTAGGTCAGCTCCTGGACCTCGTCACTCCAGCGCAGCTCCGCCAGGGTGCCGCCGATGTCCTGAATGAGGGTGAAGGCGAAGCCCGCCGGCGCCGCGGGCACCGGCACAGGGAAGCCCACGGCGGCCTCCAGGGCCTCCACGGTGTTGTGCTGGTGCTGGGGGTTGGGCAGCTGGGCGGTGCCGCCGGCGGGGACGTCATCGAGCTCCACGGAGATGTCCCCGCTGCCGGAGACGGTGACGCAGGGCCCGCCCGTCAGGTCGTTGAAGAAATCCGCCGGGACATACATGACGCCCTTTTCCAGCATGGCGGGGGCGGCGTCCATAGGCAGGGAGGTCCCCATGACGGGGTCGCCGCCGGCTCCATGGTCCAGGAGGGTGGCATAGCCCATGCCCAGCACCAGAACGGCTTCCCGGTCTCCCAGCGTCAGCCGGGCGCCGGGCAGGGAGCCGTCCCAGGCCACGGTGTAGCCCAGGGCCTCCGCCACGGCCCGCAGGGGCACCATGGTGACAGCCTTGGCGCCGGATACGGGCACCTCCTGGGCGGCGGCGGGCAGGGCCAGGGCGGCGGCCAGCGCCAGGGATAAAAGCAGCGCGCAGAATTTTTTCATAACGGTCATCCTTTCCACGGAAGGTTTTGGCAGTTCAGACGGCGGAGGCGGGGAAAAGTTCCTCCGCCGGTCAAGTTAAATTGTATCATACCGCCGCCCTCCCGGCAATGAAAAAGCCGGGGCGGAAAAATGGGAGAAAAGGTTTGCACTTGCCGGTGCCGTCCGCTATAATGGCACCATGAAAAACAGCAATGGGAGGTTCAACTGATGAATACCCGCATCGAACACGACACCATGGGCGAGATCGCCGTCCCGGCGGACCACCACTGGGGCGCCCAGACCCAGCGGAGTCTGGAGAATTTCAAGATCGGCGGCCAGCGCCAGCCCAAGGAGATCATCACCGCCTTCGCCTATTTGAAGGAGGCCTGCGCCAGGGCCAACGCCGACGTGGGCAAGCTGACGGCCCAACAGGCGGACGCCATCACCGCCGCCTGCCGGGACATCCGCGCCGGCAAATGGGACGGGGAGTTCCCCCTGGTGGTGTGGCAGACCGGCAGCGGCACCCAGACCAACATGAACGTCAACGAGGTCATCGCCCACCTGGCGGCGGAGCAGGGGGTCCCCCTGCATCCCAACGACCATGTGAACGCCTCCCAGTCCTCCAACGACACGTTCCCCTCCGCCCTGCACATCGCGGCGGCTCTCAGCGTGGCGGAGCAGGTGCTGCCTGCGGCGGAGCGGCTGGAGGCGGCCTTTGCCAAGCTGGAGGCGGCGTATCCCGACCTCATCCGCATCGGCCGCACCCATTTGCAGGACGCCACGCCCCTGCGCTTTTCCCAGGAGGTCTCCGGCTGGCGGGAGCTGGTGGCGGCCCCCTGCCGGATGCTGCGGCTGGCCCAGACGGAGCTGTGCCGTCTGGCCATCGGCGGCACCGCCGTGGGCACCGGCCTCAACGCCCCCAAGGGCTATGACGAGATGGTGTGCGGGTATCTGCGGCAGCTGACGGGACTGGAGTTCCGGCCTGACGAGAACAAGTTCCACGCCCTCACCAGCAAGGACGCCCTGGTGTTTGCCCACGGCGCGTTGAAGGCCCTGGCCGCCAACCTCATGAAGATCGCCAACGACATCCGCTTCGAGGCCAGCGGCCCCCGCTGCGGCATGGGGGAGCTCCACATCCCGGAAAACGAGCCCGGCAGCTCCATCATGCCCGGCAAGGTGAATCCCACCCAGTGCGAGGCCGTTACCATGGTGGCCGTCCAGGTCATGGGCGACGACGCCGCCATCGGCATGGCCGCCAGCCAGGGCAATTTCCAGCTGAACGTGTTTTTGCCGGTGTCCGCCTACAACTTCCTGCTGTCCGCCCGGCTGCTGGCGGATGTGTGCGACTCCTTCCGGGTCCACTGTGTGGAGGGCATCACCCCCAACGTGGAGCGGATGGAGTACAACCTCCACAACTCGCTGATGCTGGTCACCTGCCTGACGCCCAGGATCGGCTACGAGGCCGCCGCCAAGTGCGCCAAAAAGGCCCTCCACGACGGCACCACGTTGAAAGAAGCCGTCCTGGCCCTGGGACTTCTGACGGCGGAGGAGTTTGACGAGACGGTCCGCCCGGAGAAAATGGTGTAAGCGATCAAAAAAACGCGCTGCCTCGGGGCCCAGCTGACAAGGGCAACAAATCGTTTGGGGGATACCCCGGCAGAACATCGTATGTACGATGTCTGCCGGGGCTTTTCTGTTTCCGGGGCGCCCGCTGTGTTTTCCTGACAGAACTGAGTATCACGGACATTTAAGTGTCCGGGCTGTTCGCTCCGCAGGACGCGCGATACAGGTTTATCGCAGGGCCGGCTCCTCCAGGAAGTTCTTTTCGGAGCGTGAGAGCAACATCACGCTGCGCTGACAGCCAAGGTCAACATCGACCGTTTCCCCGGTTCGGAGAAAGTCCACGGAGAACCGGAAGCGACAAAAGAAAAAAGGCGGAGCCGCAACAAGCGTGAAACCGTGGTTTTTTGCAAAGTGGGTCCCGCTTTACATTGCCGCTTTCTGACTCCCGTTTCTTCACCGGCGATTCCCGCCTTCACGCCTGCGCTTGCGAAGCTTCGGATATTCGTATATAATATATTTTGTCGACTTATATTTTCGCGGAGGCGCGGCATGAACGGGATCAAGGGTTACAGCTCCATCCGGGAGGCGTCTTACCTCTGGTGCGTGTCGGAACGGCGTGTCAACCAATCCTGTGCCGAGGGGCGCATTCCCGGCGTGTCCCGCTTCGGGCGACCTCGGGCGCTCCCGGCGGACGCGGAAAAGCCCTCTGATCCCCGCATAAAAAACTCGAAGGAAGGCGGCAAACATGATCTCAGATGAAACCGCATACCGGCGGTATCTTGACGGAGAGGAAAAAGCCGCCGATCTGCTGGTTGAAAAATACGGTGACCCATTGACGCTGTATATCAATGGCTATCTCAAAGATATACACGAAGCCGAGGACTTGATGATCGAAGCATTTTCACAGATTTTTGCAAAAGAGCGTCCGATCACAGGCGCGGGAGCGTTTAAGGCGTATCTGTATAAAACGGCGCGAAATCTCGCCTTGCGCCACAGGAAAAAGCACAGGCTCAGCTTTCTGCGTTTTGAGGAATTGGACTTTGAGCCGCAGAGCGACGTGTCGGCTGACGCGGAGCTTTCTCGCAGCGAGCGCAGCCGCCAGCTCTATGACGCCCTTGGAAAATTGAAGGAGGAATACCGGGAAGCCCTTTATCTGGTCTATTTTGAGGATATGAGCTACCGCAATGCGGCAACGGTTATGAACAAGAGCGAGGGACAGATCACAAAGCTGGTCTACCGTGGGAAGCAAAGCCTGAAAGCGACCCTGGAACAGGAGGGGTTTACCTATGCGGACGAATGAAGAACGCGCCGGATTGATTCAGAAACGGACGGCGGAAATCAAAAGGGAACGGCAAAAGAGGAAACAGCGCGCATTGGATATGATCTGCATCGCCGCCTGCCTGATCCTGGTCGTTGGGATCGGCTCGTTGATGCCCGGATTGACGGCGGGCATCCCCGGCGGTGAAGTACACCATGCTTCCGGCGCGGCAAGCCTTGTTGGAAGTCACGCGGCATTGGGCTATATCCTCATGGGGCTTATGGCCTTTCTGCTTGGCGTATGCGTGACGGTGCTTTTGTACCGCCTGCACCGCAGGAATGAGAGGAAGCGGCGGGAGAATTCGAACGATGAACTTTGAACTGATCGACAACTGTTTTCAGGTTGCCGTGCTGTTTTGTGCGGCGCTGGCGGCGATCGCGGCGGCGATCCGGCACAAAGACCGCCGTTTCCTGATCCTCGCCCTGTTTTTTATCTGCATTTCCATGGGAACCCTCTATTGGGTGCTGCACCTTTTCATTTTTGGCGACGTACCGCAGGTTTTCTATGTTTCGGAGTTTTCATGGCTGGCGGCGTATCTGTTCCTGCTGTCCTTCCAAATGGTGCGGACAGACCGGGTAAGGCCGCTGTTTTCCCTGCTGGCCCTGGCCTGCGCCCTGCTTACGGCGGCGGTCGTGCTGGCGTTTCAGATTTTCGGCCCGTCCTATGTGGTTTCCGCGGCATTTGCCGGGGTCGTGTTTGCCATCGTATATCTCGCGGTTTGGCGGCTCCGGCGCAAGGGCGGCGGAGGGCTGATCGACTGCTGGCTGCTGCTCTGTGTGGGATTGCAGCTTCTCCTGTATGTGGTGTCCGGCTTTATGCAGGATTTTACCCGCTTTAATCTCTACTTCGCCGTAGATATCACGCTGACGCTTTCTTTTACGGCGCTGCTGCCGCTGGCACTTCGGGAGGCGGCGGGGAAATGATCTATATTGAGAATATTTTTGTTTGCCTCGCGATCCCGCTGGCGCTGTGCATCCTGTTTATCGGAGGGCGCACCCGGATATTCATGCTGTTTATGATGGCCGGAATGAGCGTATGCCTGCTGTCCGCCTATGTCAACAGCTTCTTCATGGGATATTACGGCGCCAGCGCCACCGTTGCCGTCGTTGAGATCACGCCGGTGTGCGAGGAAGTGATGAAGCTGCTGCCGCTGCTGTTCTACGTTCTGATTTTCGAGCCAAAGGTCCGGAATTTGCCCGAAGCCGCCGTTGCCCTTGCCGTGGGCTTTGCCACCTTTGAAAATGCGTGCTATCTGACGGAGAACGGCGCGGAAAACCTGATGTTTCTGCTGATCCGCGGGCTTTCCGCCGGGGCGCTGCACATCCTCTGCGGCATTTTGATCGGGTTCGGACTGTCCTATGTGTTCCGCCGCCGGTGGCTGGCGTTTACCGGAACGGTGGGTCTGCTGGGCGCCTGCATCGTGTTCCATGCCACCTATAACCTGCTGATCTCGGGGGACGGGGCCTGGCAAACCGCCGGCTATCTGTTCCCGTCTGTCCTGATCGCGCTCTTATTTGCGGGAAAGCTCCTGCTTCCCAAACTCAAAATCATGCTTGAATAACCGTTTTGCGTAGTGGGCCGCCCCGGAAATGGGGCGGCCCAAATTTTTTGAAAAATTTTTAAAAAAATTGTCATTTTGGGTGGAAGGATTTTCAATTTCGTGTCTTTTAGAAAATAGAGAGATCAATATCCCCTGAAAATCATAGGGAGGGAGGTTATTGGATGACCGGTAAGACGGAAACCCGGGTGCGGGAGATACAAAGCAGGACACGGCAGTACAGGCGGCAGCGTGAAAACCGTGTGCTTTCTTCCCTGGCGGCGTTCGGCCTGTTTCTTCTCGCCGGTATCGGCGTTCTTTTCGGAAGCGTACAGACACCGGGCGTAGCGGCGGTAGCGGACGGCTACGGCGCGGTGCTGCTGCGGGACGGCGCGGTGACGTATGTCGTGATCGGCATTGCCGCCTTTGTTGTCGGCGTGTCTGTGACCGTGCTCTGTATCCGACTGAAAAACAGATCAGCAAGCCGTACAGACTGTACGGAAGGAAGCGAGAACTGATATCCCGGCGAAACCGGCACGCGGCCATCCCCGCGGCGGGCATGACTCCCCAAAACCGCCCGGCAGGCGGAAGCGGCTTTGCGGCGCTTCCGGAACTGCCGGAGGATGGCATATTTCAGCGTGCAGAGAATTTTCTTCCCCAGAAAGGAGCAAACACATGAAACAAACAGCCAAAAGACTGCTGAGCATGGCGCTCGCCTTTGTGATGGTGCTGTCCCTGCTGCCTGCCATGTCCGTGACGGCGCTGGCAGATGAGGAAGGCGAGGATGACTCCACCACCAAGGACGCCTTCGGCATCGCCATGACAGAATGGACGGAAGAGGAAAAGCAAAAGGCGGAGGGCGAACTGCCCTACGGCACCGGCTACGGCACGTGGACGACCCTGATGGAAATGGGCGAACTGTACGTTTCCATGGGGTATGACGGCGCCACCCGTCTGACCGGTATGTTCGACTGGAACGAGAAATCCACCGATACCGGCACGCTGGGCGATATCCCGGACTCTGCCATCGGCGGCAAAGTGATCAACTTCACGCAGAAAAATCTCACCTCCCGTTCCGAGAGCTACAAGGCCGTGGCCACGGCGGGCATGGACCTCTGCGGCACCGGCAAGAAGGAGTATGTGGCCAATCTGGCGCTGAACGCCAGCGGCAACACCCTGTATCTTTACGTGACCGACAGCAACAACAAAGTGATCGGCAACAGTCAGCAGATCACGTTTGAGCATGTCGCCCAGCTCAGCGGAATGGAGGTCCATCAGGTCAAGGGCGCCTTCTCCGTGGCCGCCGGTGACTTTGACGGCGACGGCAAGGACTCCATTGTGGTCTATGTCCCGCAGACCGGCGCCAGCGGGCACACCCAGGGCAGCAACGACAAAGCCCCGTTCATCGCGGAGTATTTCATGGGTCAGGACTACACCGGCCAATGGATCATGGTTCAAAACCCGGTTTCCACCGTCTGCTCCAACGTGCTCCAGCTGCTGGGCAACAACGAGATCAACAAGATCGACACGATGAAAAACCAGCCCATGGTGGACCTGGTGGCGGAGGACGTGGATAAGGACGGCTTTGACGAGCTGATCGTCACCGCCGGCATGAACGACGTGACCAACAGCGACCATTACCTGGAATCCCGTGTCTTCATTTACGATAAGCTGAGCAAAAAGACGACGCCTGCCGAAGGGAGCACTGAGGACGGTAACTGGCACCGCAGCTACGACAAGAAGCAGGCGATCACCTCAGAGAGCAACAAGCGCGTTGTCTGGGCCTCCTCCACGGTGGGCAATATCGACGTGTCCACCGGCACCAACAGCGTGGACTACCCCGAGATCATCACCGCCGGCTTTATCGACGGTGAGCAGAGCAAAACCCAGCACATCAACGTGGACGGCAGCGACGAGATCGGCGTGACCGCCGTGCGGGTGGATGATACGAAAACGATCGACCAGTCCAACACGTTTACGATCCGGGGGGATGGAAAATCCACCACCGCCATCAACGTCATCTGCCAGTATGAGGAGATCCTCAACCAGAAGCTCTCTCCCAACGGCTGGACGAAGGGCGGCTTCTTCGAGAGCGAGGACGTCAACAGCCTTCTGCAGGTGCAGGCCTATGCCGACCGCGGCCTTGAATACGCGGAGGCGGTGTTCATCTCCGGCTCGGTGTACCACATCGACTCGAACGGCAAGCTGGAAGAGGAGTACCGGCACACCGACTTCGGCAACAAGGACTGCGGCGCGGGCTCCGATACCCTCACCAACACCACCATCACCGCCGTCACCGCCGGCAACTTCAACGCCAACAGTGACGGACGGGAACAGCTGATCTTTGTTACCACCCTCAAGCAGAGCGGCAAGAACAATGCCTATTCCCGGGTCTACTGCTACTATTACGACACGACCCTGGAGACAAAGGACGGCAAGGAGCAGGAGCACGGGTACGAGGGCAAGCGCTCCAGCTACCTCACCGAGCACAAGGGCAGCTTCTATGTCTCCCTGAACACGCTGGACACGGATAACGACAGCGTCATCGCCAAGCTGGACAGCGTCACCCGGGAGTACGGCATGCCCGATGTGCTGGCCATTCTGGAGTCCACGCCCTACTTCACCGAGATCGGCGACGGCGAGGACGGCGTGGGCAACAGCGAGACCGTCTACGGCAAAAGCGTGATCGAAGGCGGCGCCAAGGGAGAGAGCTTCGGCTTCACGGCGGGCCTGATCACGGGCTTTGAGGCGGAATTCGCCAAGTACGGCATCGGCGTGGAAGTGCACCTCGATAACTCCTTCAACTGGAGCACCACCAAATCCAAAGAGGTTGAATGGGGTGTGGAGTTCAAAAACGACACCGGCGACAACCTGGTGGTGGTGTACCGCAGCCCGGTGATCGTTTACCACTATGTGGACCTGGACGGCAATGAGATGGTGGTTGGCAAAACCGGCCAGCCTGCCTACAGCATGGTCACCGTGGACGAATACAACGAGGCGGCGGAGCAGTTTGGCCTGGATCAGATCTCGGATGAAAACGCCAAGCTGGCCACACCCGGCGAGCCTTCCACCTACCGCAGCAATATCAATAACCTGAGCGACGCCGCCGCCCATCAGGACTGGGTGAACTATCCCAACAACGGCACTACCTCGGAGTATCTCACCTGTACTGAGACGTCGGAAAAGGCCTTTGAGCAGGAATTCAATGTCTCTCTGAGCGTTGTCGCCAAAATCAAAGGCGTTTTGCTGGGCTACGACCTGGGCTTCACCACGACCCACTCCTGGGCCAAACTCAACGGCAAGTCCGTCACCAAGTCCGGTTCGGTGAACCCCGCCTATGAGGACGGCTACTCGTTCCAGTGGAAGCTGGCCACGTGGGACTGCCAGCTCAACGGCAGCACCGTGCCCGTGGTAGGCTATCTGGTGCGGGACGTGAGCTCTCCGCCCTCCCCCGCCATGGGGCTGACGGCGGAGACCACCGGCACCGACAGCGTCACCCTGCGCTGGACCCGGGGCGCCCGCCGCGCCACGCAGTACCGCGTTTACCGCTTGCTTGACACCGGCGAATACGTGCTGGTGGGCGCGGTGCAGGGCGACCAGACCACCTGCACCCTCACCGGCCTCGAGCCCGGCGAGACCTACACCTACGTGGTGCGCGGCGTGGGCTTTGTGGGCGGGGAGGCCCTGGAGTCCGTGAACAGCGGCTCCATCACCGTTCGCACCCAGTCGGAGGGCAGCAAGGTCCGGCTGAATCTGGTGGGAGAGTCTCTGACCAGCGACAATGTCCTGCAAAGCACCGGCGCCCAGGCAAAGCTCTCCATGGAGGTGTCCGGCACCGACGGCGGCAGCATCTCCTATCAGTGGCAGGTTCTGGAATCCAGCGCGGAGGGCCTCAGAAAGGGCTGGCATAACGCCGACACGCTGGACGATGCCGTTTCCGCAGGCGAGACGAAGCTGGTGGGAACGGTCTCCGGCGCGAAAAGCGGCACCCTGACCCTCAGCACCATTGACAGGAGCCTCAACGGCAGCAGCCTTCGCTGCGTGGTCACCATCACCTCCAGGGCCGGCAATGTGGCGACCTACTATTCCCCCAGCGTCACCCTGGACCTGGACGGCCTGGACACCACCACGGAGGTCACCGTCACGGAGATCACAGGCGCGGCCATCGGCGGCAGCGGAACCATTGCCGACCCGTATACGGGCACGGCGAGCTACACGCAGGTCACCAAGAACGTCACCACCGTCTACGTGCCTGTCCCGGCGACTGTCACGGAGAACGGAACCACCTACACGGTCTATCAGGATGAGGCGAACTCCGCGTATGTGGGCGTGTATGACACGGTTGACACGGCGGCCGGCACCGCCAGCCGCACCTATCGCGCCGTCTCGGAGAACAACGGAACCTTCACGCTGGGCGCGGCGCTGGAGCTGAGCGGCGACCGGTATGAGGTTGACAGCGTCGTGTATACCGTCCCGGCAGACTTCACCGGCAGCAGCATTTATGAGGACGCCACGACTTCCTATTATGAAAAGCAGTACGTCGTGACCTCCGGAGAAAGCACTACCACCCTGAAGGCGTACTGGTACAACACCGGCGACGGCAAGTACTACATCAAGAACGAATCCGGCGCGTTCGTGCTGCCCGAGTCGCAGCCTGACAAGAAGACCAATGAAGAAACGGGCGAGGTGGACGAAACCGGCGCCGACCTGCGCATGGCGTATTACGACGCCGACGGCACCGTGATCCTGGGCGCGGACGGAACGGACGGCTACGACCATTACCAGGTCTATACCTATAACGAGGAGACAGACGCGTATACGCTGAGCGCTTCCTTCCACTGTGTCCCCGGCACCATGCTCAAAAACGGTGAGGCGGACTACGCCGACAGCACGAAGCTGGTGACCGTTACCGTTAACAACGCGGTGGACAGCATCACCTACACCACCTCCCCGGTCACCGGCACCCAGCTGTCCCTGCGCGCAGGCGTGGAGGACAGCACCGGCGCTACGGTCAGCACGAGGGTGCTCTACACCATCACCAACACGGCCACCGGCGCCGCCACGCAGTTCGCGGCATACGACGGAACCTCCACCTGGACGGCTCCCCAGTACGGCCTCTACCGCATTGAGGCCGCGGCTGACGCCACCGGCACCACCAAAGCCAGCTCGGCCGTGTGCTACTACCTGGCCGATGACCCCACCAATGACTATCGCCTCTCCCTGTGGCAGGGCGGGCAGGTCACCAACATCACCTACAACGGGGAGAGCGTCGCGCTGAAGCTGGAAAAGCGCGTCTATGACGGCGAAACCCCCACCTCCTCCTGGGAGAACGTGGACAGCGGCGTCAGCTATCAGGTGGATGACTCCAACCACAGCGGCAGCTCCTACGCCCCCACCCCCATCAGCGGCAGCAGCTACACCCCCGCCGCGGCGGGCAGCTACCTCTTCTCCGCCCTGGTGGACGGCAAAACCGTTGCCTCCGCCCTTCTGTCGGTGAACAAGATCCCCATCACCGTCAGGCCTGTATGGGACAGCAGGGAAGGCAATATCAACACGGTCCCCAACTTCAGCGACATCTATTTGGAAGCCAAGGATATCTGGGGCAACGACATCTCCGTGGATGACGTGATGACCGTCTCCTGCGACCTGTATGAGGGAGGCAGCATCAAGCAGAACGCCGCCTCCGGCACGTACACCGTTACCCCGGCTTATAAGAACAACGATGTAAAGTCGGACTTCCTCTCCCGCTACAGCGTCACCATGGACACGGACGACATCTACTATATCAGCGAAGCGATCACGGTGTATTTCAGCGCCGGTGAAAACGGCGAGGTCTACGGCCGCTACGTCGATCCCAGCGGCACCGAGTTCGCCTTTGACAGCGGCAGCCAGATCACCATGGACTACCGCCTCAAATTCGTGGCCGAGCCGGCTGACGGCTGGTTCGTGGGAAGCTGGACGGTCCTGCTGGGCGGGAATCCTGTGGATTCCGGCTGGTACAGCACGTACAGCAACACGCTGGAAATCACTTCCGGCGGCATGGAGGGACTGAAGAACTCCGGCGAGAAGGAGATCACCGTTTCCGCCGCCTTCACCGACCAGACCCACCGGATCACCTACAGCGCCGGCGACAGCGAGGGCAGCCTGCGGGCAGCGACGGGAACCGACCAGTTCACCAGCGGCGGCTCCGTGGCACACAACGCCGCCGTCACCTTCACCGCCGAGCCCAACAGGGACAAGATGGTGGAAAAGTGGGTCGTGGACGGTGCGGAGTACAAGTGGGACGGCTCGGATGCCCTCTACCGTGAGAACACCCTCACCCTGGAGAACATCTCCGCCGACCACACGGTCCAGGTCTTCTTCACCGACGCGGCTACCACCAATGTGAACGCCTCCGCGGTGGATACGGCCGGTGCTACCTATCCCGGCGCAGCGGTCACCGTGACCGACGCGGCAGGCAGCGCCATCACGGACCTCACCAGTGTCCTCCGGTCCAGCGCCCTGACCTTCACGGCGAAGATCGGCAACAGCGCCTCCGCCGTCGTCAAAGAGTGGCAGACCAGCACCGACAACACGAATTGGACCACTGTGACCGGCTCCGGCAGAAAGGATACGATCACGATCTATGAGCACGGCGAGACACTCTATGTCCGTGTTGTGATCGCCGTGGCACAAACCTATCAGCTGAGCTGGAACGTGGCCGGTCTGGAAACGGGCGACGAGAACAAGGCCGACCTGACCGCCGAGAGCGGCACTGTCAGCCTCAGCAGCGGCGGCAGTTATGCTGTCGACACGTCCGTGGACTTTGCCCTGGAGCTGGATAACAGCTACTATGTGGTTGGCTGGAGCAGTAATGTCACACCCGCCGCAGACGGGAAGTCCGCAACCCTGACCCTGACCGATGACACCCTCGTCACTGTCACCGTGGCCAAAAATCCCACCGTTTCCTGGACGAATGGCACCGGAGGCACGGTCAGCGTCAAGGGAACGGTGAACGGCAAGGCAAATACCACTGTGAGCAATGGCGGCTATGTGGACTATGACACCACGGTCACCGTCACCCTCAAACCCAGCAAGGGCTACGAGGTGGGCAGCGGCATCAACGCCGGCTACACCGACGGCACCGGCGATACCACCGACGACAAGTTCTATACCATTTCCAATGTGCAGGCGGATCAGACCATCACGCCCGCATGGACGGCCCTGAAAAAGTACACCATCGTCTACTCCGTGGTGGACACCAACGGAGATGAGCCGGGCGGCAAAAACGGTACTTTGAGCGCCTCCGCCAGCCGCAAGGATATGGCCCCGTTTGCCGTCTATGCGTTCGATGAGGTCTACGAAGGCTCCATGGTCTCCTTCACCGCCGTGCCGGACGAGGATTACTGCGTGAAGGAATGGACGGTCGAGATGAACGGAACGACCACACATCCCATGAGTGCTGATGATGAGATCGTGCTTGAAAACATCAGCGCGGATGCTGATGTCACGGTTCAGTTTACCTATCTTGGCAGCAAGGTCATTGCTTCCGCCGGTGAAAACGGCGCGCTTGTCAGTGCGCTTGTCGGCGAAAACGATGTCCTGCGGAGCATCACCGGCGACGGCATCCTGCTCAATGACGGCGTGAGCGTCCAGCTGACGGCTGAGCCTGATGAGGGCTACGAGGTGGAAAGCTGGCTGGTGAACGGCAAAGCTGTGAGCGGCGAGAGAGGAACGACTTACACTTACGTTGCCGACGGCAGCGGCGCGCGGATCGCAGTGACCTTCCGGGCGGTGAAGTACAGCGTTTCCTGGGGCGCCGAAAACGGCGCGGTGCAGGCTGCGGGTTACAGCGGAAGCTCCGCTTCGGTCCGCGGCGGTACGAGCGTTACCTTTACCGCCGTGCCGGATGACGGCTATGTCGTGGGCGGCTGGGCGGTCAATGGAATCAGACAAAGCGGCCAAACCGGCAGCACCTTCACCTGGACAGTTCCTGCCGGTGCGGCTGAGGGGACCGAATACGAGATCGAAGCGATCCTGGTGGGCGGAACCTACCGCGTTGCCGTAACAGATCCTGCCCACGGCACGATTTCCGCGGAGCCCGACGTGACCGGCGGCGTGACCGGCGGCACGAGCGTCACCTTTACCGCAAATGCTGAGAGCGGTTATATCGTTGCCGGCTGGACGGTGAACGGCCAAACGACAATGAGCCGTTCCAACACCCATACTGTGACGATCAAGGGCCATACCACTGTGACAGCGGTGGTGGTGCCTGAGAAATACGAGGTGGCATACAGCGTCAATGAAAGTGCGGGCGGCACGATCAGCGCGGAAGGATACGGCGCATCTCCCGCCGCGGTTCCTTACGACGGGAGCGTCACCTTTACCGCTGTTCCCAACACCGGCGCTTACTATTACATCCAGGCATGGCAGGTGGATGGCCGGACTGTCACCAACGACACGGAAGGTGTTGCCATCAGCACCGACAAAACCACGCTGACACTGAGCAGTGTGACCTCTGTCCATACCGTCGAAGCCATCTTCGCCAAGATGACGGCATACAGCGTCAGCTACCAGGTGATCGGCAGCGGCGGCTCCCTGGGTGCCGCGGTCAACGGCGAGCCCCTGACCCTGACTCCCGGCCAGTCCGCGGACGTCTGGGGCAATTCCACTGTGGTCTTCACAGCCAACCCCGCTGAGAACAACATGGTGAAGGAGTGGAAGATCAACGATGTGGTACAGGAAAACCTGTCCAATACCCTGACCATTGACGCTCTGAGAGGAAACATCCTGGTCACCGTGGAGTTTGAGCCGCTGATGCTGCACAGCATTCCCAATCCCGGCAAGGATGCGGGCTGCACCATCAGCAACATCATCAAGACGCCTTCGGACTACGGCGAGGCAAATCAGATCCGTGACCGGGGCACCGTGACCTTCACCGTCGCCCCCAACAGCGGTAAATATCTGACGGAACTGACCGTCAACGGCACCGACTGCCTGACTTCCACCGGCACCAGCGGCTCCGAAAACCAGCTGACCATCCGGAACAACGGCGACGGCAGCTTCACCATCACCGTGGCCAATGTGAAGAAAAACATCACCCTGACTGCCACCGCTCTGGAGTTCCAGACATTCAAGGAGGAACTGAGTACCGTCCCCACGGAGCTGCAAGCTGCGTACTCTACCGTGGCCGAACTGCAGACCGCTCTGCGTGCAGAGGTGAAGCAGATCGACAGCAAGGTCCCCGACAGCCAGACGGCTCTGTTCGACATTGTGCTGAAGTATACCACGGACGGCGGCATCACATGGGCCGAGGCTGATAAGGACCATTTCCCTGCAGGCGGCATCACTGTGTTCATTCCGTACTCTGATCTGGGCGGCACAGACAGCAGCTATACCTTCACCGTCATCCACATGTTCACCACGGACATGAACGGCCATAAGATCGGCGATACCGAGCGCATCACCCCCGCGAAGACCGCAGCCGGCATCCAATTTACGGTCACCAGCCTGTCTCCCTTCGCCATCGGCTGGAGCAAGTACACCGCGCCCTCCGGCGGCGGTGGCGGCGGTGGCGGCGGAGCCGCGTCGGCCGAGACCGTCATCATCAAGGACAGCGTCAACGGCAAAGTCACCGCTGATAACACCTGCGCGGAGGAAGGCGATACGGTTACCCTGACAGTCGAACCCGGCAAGGGGTACACGCTGGAGACCCTGACCGTCACGGATAAGAACGGCAACGAGCTGAAGCTCAAGGACAAGGGCGATGGCAAGTACACCTTCACCATGCCCGATTCCAAGGTCACGATCAAGGCCACCTTCATGGAGGATAACTCCATGCTGAACTTCTTCGTGGATGTCCCCGCCGACGCTTATTACTACGACGCGGTCCTGTGGGCTGCCAAGGAGGGCATCACCGGCGGCACCGACGCCGTTCACTTCTCTCCCAATGCCACCTGCACCCGCGCCCAGGCCGTCACCTTCCTGTGGCGTGCCGCCGGCAGCCCCGCTCCCAAGAGCCACGCGATGCCCTTCACCGACGTGGCCGAGGGCAGCTACTATGAGACGGCAGTGCTGTGGGCCGTGGAGAACGGCATCACCAAGGGTACCAGCGACACCACCTTTACCCCCAACGCGAAATGCACCCGCGCGCAGATCGTCACCTTCCTGTGGCGCAGCCAGAAGTCTCCCGCCTCCGGCAGCGTGAATCCCTTCACCGATGTGGCGGCTGACGCCTACTACACCAACGCAGTGCTGTGGGCCGTGGAGCACGGCATTACCGCCGGTACTACCGCCACCACCTTCAGCCCCAACAACGACTGCACCCGCGCCCAGATCGTGACCTTCCTGTATCGCTGCATGAAGTAAATTTTGAGGGATGCGGACAAAAAGTTGGGCTTTTCCCTAAATTAGCTGATTTTTAGCGGCAAAATAGTGGTGTAGGCATCCATTTCCACGGATGCCTACACCACAAGCCCCAAGTCCCTGCGGTATTGAAGCGGTTTTTTTTGCCCCAAGAGAAAGCGTTATTCTCTCTGCGTTGTACCACTTGATGCAGTCATCCGGGTAGAGGACAAATTCATCAGTGGATACCGCCTCCCGCGTGCACCAGCAGAACATTCCATTCTTTAGCCGTCCAAAGAAACCCTTGCACACAGAATGATCTGGTAAACAGCCTTTTTGGGACATTGATCTGATGAGCTTATGAGTATTCATCCGGTCGATCCGGAAAGGACAAGATCATGATTTTCACGGTCTGTGTGGACAATAGGGCGCATTGGAAGAAATGCATTAGATGGCTAAATGGTTCAGCATGAAAAACGAGTAAATCAAGCACAAGGCCGCCAGTGTAATCTGGCGGCCTTGTGCTATGCTCGTGAACGATTCTATTTTATTTCCTTTGGGGGCTAACCATAAGCGGCATACCACTTATTTGCATACTCTTTATGCGTTATTTGTGATGTCCCTATGCCGGAGCGGCATCGGCAGCGCGTTTTTTTGCGTTCATACCAAAGCGGTGACGGCCTCGTAGACCCAGATGAGGGCCGGCATGGTGACGATGCTGCACAGCATGGTGAACACGCCGATGAGGCTGGCGTGGTCCGCCTCCTTGTCGTACAGCTGGGCGATCTGGGTGATGACCACGCCGGTGGGGGCGCCGGCTCCCAGCAGGGTGATCATGACGATCTGCTGGGCGCCGGGCAGCAGGGTGTTCAGCCGCAGCAGCAGGAAAATGGCCAGCATGATGAGGGGATAGACGATGAGGCGGTTCAGCGTGACCACCAGCACCCGGGACATCTTCTTCAGGTCCAGGTGGGCGATGGTGGCGAAGGAGATGCCGATGGACAGCATACTGGTGGAGCCCAGTGCATTGCCCACGCTCTGCACCGCCTGGCCCAGCACGCCGGGGAAGCGGATGCGGGCGCAGAACAGGACGAAGCCCACCGCCATGGCGATGATGTTGATATTGCCCAGGGCCTTCTTCCAGTCGATCTGAGGCTCCTCGCAGATGAGGCTCTTGCCGTGGGTCCACACGAACACCTGCAAGGCGCCCATGTAGGCGCAGGTGTAAAACAGCCACTCCTGGCCCATGGTGAAGGCAATGAGGGGCATGAGCAGGTTGCCGCTGTTGGAGTAGATCATGGAGGCCCGCTCCACGGGGCTCATGTGCAGGGCCTTGTCCCCCAGCAGCCAGGTAATGAAAATGAGCACCACGTGGGACAATGCCGCGCCAAAAATGGCCAGCAGCAGGCCCAGCAGCCGCTCCCGGGTGAAGTCCACCTGGAAGGCGTAAATAATGGCACAGGGACGGATGACGCCAACGATGACCTGGGACAGGCCCTTGCCGGCGCTGGCGGGCATGAGCTTCACCTTCACGGCGGTGAAGCCCAGCAGCAGCATCAAAAACATTTTCGTGATCTGCTGAAGAAACAGAAGATTCATTTCAGACATGTGCGGCCTCCAAAAACACAATTTACAAATATATCCCAACAGGGCCCTCCGGCCCTTTGCGGTCAACGGGTGTAAAGCGACACGATCTGGGGGTCCAGGCCGTACATCTCCTGGCACCGGCGGCAGATGGCGCGGGTGTAGGCGGCCTCGTCCCGGCGGCACAGGGCGTCCACCAGGGCGCTGTGGCAGGCGGCGCGGCTGGCCACGTCATCCTCCAGAGAGACGTATTGCAGCTGGAGCAGGTGGATGCGCAGGTAGACCTCCCGCTGGTACCGAAGCAAAAGCTCGTTTTGCCCCAGCTCCGTGATGCGCAGGTGAAAATCCCGGTCGGCGGTGATGCGGCCGTACAGGTCCCCGGCAGCGGCGGCGGTCTCGCCGGCCTCCGCCAGCTGCCGCAGGCCGGCAAAGTCCGCGTCACTGCCGTGGTAAATGGCCAGGCGGCCGGAGAGAACGTCCTGGGACATGCGGACGGCGCCCAGGCTCCTGACCATCTCCGGCGTGAAGTAGGTGACCTCGGCGTAGCGTTTGGGGTAGATGGTCACCAGCCCCTCGCCGCTGAGCTTGCGCAGCGCCTCCCGCACGGGGGTGCGGCTGGTCTGGAGCATCCCCGCCAGCTCGTCCTCCGGGATCT
Organism: Clostridiales bacterium; assembly: GCA_004558115.1. Taxonomy (GTDB): domain Bacteria; phylum Bacillota; class Clostridia; order Oscillospirales; family Oscillospiraceae; genus Oscillibacter. The sequence continues at coordinate 43,565 of SFDT01000011.1, forward strand.
TCTGGCCGGGCTTGAGCACATGGTGCATGATGAGGTGCTTGATGCGGCGGCAGACCTGCTCGCTTTTGGGCAGGTTGGCTTCGGCGGCGGAACGCTCCGCCATGGGGAGGGCGGCGTCCTCCGGCAGTTCCCTTCGGATGTCCACAGGCTCACTCCTTCCGGATGAAAAGATAAAGCGGCGAATTGTACACAAATATATCTTAATTGTATACAATTATTTCGACACTCAATATAGCACTTAAAAAGGAAACTGTCCAGATAAAAATGAGAGATTTGACGATTTTTCCATGATACACAAGAAAAAAATGAAATTTGTAAATTGTATACAGCGAAGTTGACGGACGAAAAAGTGATCGCCGCGCCTGTGCCGGAGCGGGCGTCCGCCGGAAGTCTCCGGAAACGGTTTATGCATTTTTATATGTATATTGCTGTATATGGAATCCGGGTGCTCCTCCGGGGGCGAAGCAGGGCGGTCCACAGGGGGGAAAAGCGCCTGATACCGGTCCATGATATGGCAGAATATGAAAAAGCTGACAAGAAAAGAAAAAAATGTTGTGCAACATGACACTTGAATAAATATTCACTATAAGCGTATAATTCAACCATCATCAAACAAGAGACACGGGAGGCAACCGTCATGAAAAAAGAAAAGAAAGACATCAAGAAGATCGTCCTCGCCTACTCCGGCGGACTGGATACATCCATCATCATCCCCTGGCTGAAGGAGAACTACAACGACCCCGAGATCATCGCCGTGGCCGGTGACGTGGGCCAGAACGACGAGCTGGACGGCCTGGAGGAAAAGGCCATCAAGACCGGCGCCAGCAAGCTGTACATCGCCGACCTCACCGACGAGATGGTGGACGAGGTCATCATCCCCTCCATGAAGATGGGCGCCAGCTACGAGCAGTACCTGCTGGGCACCGCCTTTGCCCGGCCCGTCATCGCCAAGAAGCTGGTGGAGATCGCCAAGGCCGAGGGCGCTGACGCCATCGCCCACGGCTGCACCGGCAAGGGCAACGACCAGGTCCGGTTCGAGCTGGCCATCAAGCGCTTCGCCCCTGACATGACCATCATCGCCCCCTGGCGGGAGTGGGACATCAAGGGCCGGGACGAGGAGATCGATTACGCCGAGGCCCACAACGTGCCCCTGAAGATCTCCCGGGAGACCAACTACTCCAAGGATAAGAACCTGTGGCACCTGAGCCACGAGGGCCTGGACCTGGAGGACCCCGCCAACGAGCCCCAGTATGAAAAGCCCGGCTTCCTGGAGATGGGCGTCAGCCCCATCACCGCCCCCGACGCGCCTACTTACGTGACCATCGACTTTGAAAAGGGCGTGCCTGTGGCCGTGGACGGCGAGAAGATGAAGGCCAGCGACATCATCCGCAAGCTGAACAAGCTGGGCGGCGAGAACGGCATCGGCCTGCTGGACATCGTGGAGAACCGGCTGGTGGGCATGAAGGACCGGGGCGTGTATGAGACTCCCGGCGGCACCATCCTCTACAAGGCCCACCAGTGCCTGGAAATGATCACCATCGACAAGGACACCGCCCACATGAAGAGCAAGCTGGCCGTGGACTTCGCCGACCTGGTGTATAACGGCAAGTGGTTCACCCCCCTGCGGGAGGCCCTCAGCGCCTTCGCCGACAAGACCCAGGAGCATGTGACCGGCAGCGTGAAGCTGAAGCTGTACAAGGGCAACATGATCACTGCCTCCATCACCTCTCCCTGCAGCCTGTACTCCGAGGAGCTGGTGACCTTCAACGAGAGCAGCTACGACCAGACCAACGCCACCGGCTTCATCAACTTGTGGGGCCTGCCTGACACGGTGCTGGCGCTGCGGGAGCAGGGCAAGCTGTAAGAGACCCCGCTTTACAAAAACGAAAAAACGCGGCTGCGGGACGGAGGCTTCCTTCGCCCCGCGTCTGCGGTGGACGCGGAAGGAGATATCATGACACCAAAGGTATACATCGACGGCAAGGAGGGCACCACCGGCCTCCAGATCTACGACCGCCTGGCGGCCCGGAGGGATATCGACCTGCTGCTCATCGACGAGGACAAGCGAAAGGACCCCGCGGAGCGGAAAAAGCTCATGGACGCGGCGGACATCGTGTTTTTGTGCCTGCCGGACGCGGCGGCCATGGAGGCGGCGGCCCTGGTGGAAAATCCCGCCACCCGCATCATCGACGCCTCCACCGCCCACCGGGTGGCCCCGGGCTGGGTATACGGCTTCCCTGAGCTGGGACCGGACCAAAAGGAGGCCATCATCCACGCCGGCCGCGTGGCCAATCCCGGCTGCCATGCCACAGGCTTCATCAGCGTGGTGTATCCCCTGGTGGCCATGGGCCTTCTGCCCAAAGACACCTGCCTGTCCGCCTTTTCCCTCACCGGCTATTCCGGCGGCGGCAAGAAAATGATCGCCCAGTATGAGGCGGCGGACAAGGGCACCGAGCTGTTTGCCCCCTGCCCCTACGGCATGGGCCAGGGCCACAAACACCTGCCGGAGATGCAGACGATCTGCGGACTGACCCACCGGCCCGTCTTTACCCCCATCGTGGATGACTATTACAAGGGAATGGCCACCACCGTGCCCTTCCATATGAGCCAGATACAGGGCGCCGCTTCCCTGGAGGAGGTCCGGCAAAAGCTGGCGGACTACTACGGCGGCCAGACCATGGTCCAGGTGGCGGACACCACGGACACCGCCAAGCTGTACGCCAACGCCCAGGCGGGGAAGGATACCCTGGTGCTGTATGCGGCGGGCAATGACGAGCAGTTTACCATTACGGCGCTGTTTGACAATCTGGGCAAGGGGGCCTCCGGCGCCGCCGTGCAGAACATGAACCTGATGCTGGGCTTTGAGGAAACAACGGGCCTGAGCCTGTGAAAAAACGAGGTAATCATTATGCTGAACTTTATTGAAGGTGGCGTCTGCGCCGCACAGGGCTTCCGGGCCGCCGGCATCCACGTGGGCGTTAAGACCCACGCCGCCTGGAAAAAGGATGTGGCCCTCATCGTATCCGATGTGGACTGCGCCGCGGCGGCGGTATTCACGAAAAACGTGGTGAAGGCCGCGCCCATCCACGTGGACAAGGCCCACCTGGCCGACGGCCGTGCCCGGGCCATCATCGCCAACAGCGGCAACGCCAACGCCTGCGCCCCCCACGGGGAGGAAAACGCGGAGAAGATGTGCGCCGCGGCAGCCAAGGCCATCGGCTGCAAGCCGGAGGACATCGTGGTGTCCTCCACCGGCGTCATCGGCCAGACCATCAACGTCCAGGTCATCGAGGAGGGCGTGCCGGCGCTGTACGCGGCCCTGGAACGCTCCAACGAGGCCAGCGACGCCGCGGCCCACGCCATCATGACCACCGACACCGTGAAAAAGGAAGTGGCCGTGGAGACCACCGTGGGCGGAAAGACCGTCCGCATGGGCGGCATCGCCAAGGGCTCCGGCATGATCCACCCCAACATGGGCACCATGCTGTGCTTCCTGACCACCGACTGCGCCATCTCTCCGGAGATGATCAAGACCGCCCTGCTGGAGACCGTGGGCGTCACCTTCAACCGCATCAGCGTGGACGGCGACACCTCCACCAACGACACCTGCTGCGTCCTGGCCAACGGCCTGGCGGGCAATGAGACCATCACCGCCAAGGGACCGGATTACGACGCCTTCCTGGAGGCCCTCCGGGCCCTGTGCACTGCCCTGGCCAAGAAGATGGCCGCCGACGGCGAGGGCGCCAAGCACCTCATCACCTGCACCGTCTCCGGCGCCGCCGACGAGGCCACCGCCGAGACCGTGGCCAAGTCCGTCATCTCCTCCACCCTCACCAAGGCCGCCATCTTCGGCGCCGACGCCAACTGGGGCCGGGTGCTGTGCGCCATGGGCTATTCCGGCGCCGCCTTTGACCCGGAGAAAGTGGATGTGCACTTTGCCTCCGCTGCCGGGGACATTGCCGTGTGCCAGCAGGGCCGGGGATTGGACTTTGACGAGGCGCTGGCCAAGAAGATCCTGACGGAGCACGATGTGGAGATCCTCATCACCATGGGCGAGGGAAGTGCCACGTGCACCTGCTGGGGCTGCGATATTACGTACGATTACATTAAGATCAACGGAGACTATCGGACCTGAGCGTATGCGACCCATTTCTCTCGCCGAGAGAAACGGGTCGCCCCCAAAGAGAGGCCAGGGGGAAACCCTTTCGGCTGGGTTTCCCCCTGGACCCCTTTCCTGAACGACCAGAAGGAAGGGGC
>SFDT01000050.1 GCA_004558115.1 Clostridiales bacterium
ACTCCGTTCGACTTGCATGTGTTAAGCACGCCGCCAGCGTTCGTCCTGAGCCAGGATCAAACTCTCTATAAAATGGTATCAACACGAACCGTAGTTCGAGCTAATCTTTCATAGAGCTATTTGTCATAGCTTCATGTTTTTATAGTTACGAGCCCCGGTAATTGACTGAACCCGGCCTCGCAACTTCTTCGGCGCTTTCTTGTGATTTCTCACACGAAAGCTTACCGTCTGGTGCTTTCTTTTCGTTACGTTGTTTAATTTACAAGGTACACGCCGTTCCCGGCGGAACATTGTTATTATACTAAACTTCATTCCGTTTGTCAAGAACTTTTTTCAAAAGTTTTTTGACGCCCGGTCCGTTTCGTATCATCAGCAACTTTTTAAGTTTACCATACCGTTTTCGCTTTGTCAAGAACTTTTTTCGAAGCTTTTCGACGCAGCGTTTCAATATGGCCGCTGTCTCCGCCGCTTTCGCGCCGCCGCGGTGCTCACCGCGCTGACAGCTTTGTTAGAATACCAGACCATCCGCCGTTTGTCAACGGCTTTTTACAAGTTTTTTTCGTTTTTTGAATAGTTACTATTCACCCTGCTTATTTCGGTACTACCTCTGTGCAAAACAGAAAACGGACTGGGCAAGCTCTGCCGTCCATGCTATAATGCTCTTTATAATGATTCCTATGCACAGGAGTGATCGTTTTGCTGATTCACCGCATGGCCGCTTCCTTCGGGCGGCTGCAAAACCATACATTAGAATTAAAGGACGGCCTGAATATCATTCAGGCGCCCAACGAAAGCGGCAAGTCCACCTGGTGCGCTTTTTTGATCTCCATGCTTTACGGCATCAACAGCCGGGAGCGGGACCGCAGCGGCTTTGTGGCGGATAAAAACCGTTATGCTCCCTGGTCCGGCCTTCCTATGGCCGGGCGCATCGACTGCCGGTGGGAAGACCGGGATGTGACCCTCATGCGGGCCACCCGCCGCCAGGCTGCGCCCATGGGGGAGTTTCGGGCCATATACGCCGGCACCGGCGACCTTGTGCCGGACCTGACGGGCCAGACCTGCGGCGAGACGCTGCTGGGGATCACCCGAGAAGTATTTGAGCGCAGCGCCTTTATCCGCCAGGCAGGCCTTGCCATCACCCAGGACGCCGGACTGGAGCGCCGCATCGCCTCCCTCATCACCTCCGGCCAGGAGGACACTTCCTACACGGAGGCGGCCGCCACGCTGAAGGCCCAGCTGAACCGCCGCCGCCATAACAAGACCGGCCAACTGCCCCAACTGGAAGCTCAACTGTCCGATGCCCGCCGGCAGCTGGAGGAGACCCGCAGCCTGTCTGAACAACTGCGGCAGGCCCGCCGGCAGGAGGAGCGCCTGAACCGTCAGGAAGCGTCCCTGGAACAGGAGCTGTCCCTCCACGACCGCTGGGAGGCACAGCAAAAGCGGCAGTCCCTGGCGGACGCCGAAGATGCGGCAGCACAGGCCGGGCAAAAAGCCGAGGCCATCCGCTGCCAGCTGGCCCGGGAACGCATTCCTGAAAATGACACCATCAGCCGCCTGCGGGGCGCCATCGTCAATCTGGAGACCACCCGTAAATCCGTGGACAAGGCCCGTTCCCAGCGAGATGAAGCCATGAAGGCCCTTCTGCGGGCCGAGGCCGCCGCCAACGAAAACCCCTTTACCGGGCAGACGGCGGAAAACGCTCAGCGGGAGGCCGGCCGGCAGCCGCCGAAGCAGCGCACGCCGCTCAATTTATTGATTTTGGCGCTTATCTGGCTGGCAGGCGCTCTTGTCAAATTCTTCTACCCGGCGTTTTTGACCGCCGTCCAGCCTCCGGTTTTCTGGGCGGCTTGGAGCTGTGCCGCTCTGGCGGCCGCCGGCACCATGTTCTTTCTTGCCCGCCGGAAAGCCGCCGCCTGGCGTGCTGCCCGCCGCAAGCGGTTTGGAACCGATGACCAGGCGGAGATCTCCGCCCTGGCGGATACCTATGTCAAGCTGTTGGAGGCCCGGGACGCCGCCCAGGCGGAGCTGAACGCCAAGTCCGCCACTGCCGACGCCCTGTACAATTCCCTCACCTCCAACGAACAGGGGATCTTGCTGGAGGTCCGCCGGTTTGCCCCCACCGCCTATGACATTCCCACCGCCGATGCTTTGCTGCGGCTTTGCGCCCAGCGGCGTCAGGAATTGACCCGGGCGGAGGCCGCCGGTCGGGAAGCCGCCCTTCGCCGGGACCTGCTGCGCCAGCAGCTGCCCGCGGAAACAGACGCGGACCCTGCCGCCGCTCCAATCGGCAGCCGGGAGGAGGTCCAGGCCCGTCTGGAACAGGTGCGGGCGGCACTTCACGACATCCGCTCCGCCGCCGACCGCCTCGCCGGGCAGCTCCACGTTCTGGGAGACCCGGCAGTGCTGGAAAGCTCCATACAGGCCATGGAGGCGGAGCAGGCCCGGCTGGAAGGAGAGTTCCAGTCCCTCCGTCTGGCGCTGGACACTTTGGACAGTGCCAACACCGCCCTGCAAAGCCGCTTCTCCCCGGCCCTTGGCCGCCGGGCCGCCGAAATTTTCAGCCAGCTGACAGAGGGCCGGTACAGCGGCGTGGTCCTGGACCGGAGCCTCCATGTGGGGGCGGAGCCCACCGGGGATTCCATTTACCGGGATGCGGCCCTTCTCTCCGCCGGCGCCGCCGACCAGCTGTATTTGGCGGTGCGGCTGGCCATCTGTGACCTGGTGCTGCCGGCGGAAAAGCAGGTGCCGGTCATTTTGGACGACGCCCTGGCCAACTTTGACGACAGCCGCTGCGCCGCCGCCCTGCGCTATTTAAAGGAAGCCGCCAAAACCCGGCAGATACTGCTGTTCACCTGCCACAGCCGGGAAGCGGATTTCTTTTCCGGAGACGGAGAAGTTTTCATTCAGCAGTTGACGGAATCGCCGCGGCAGGTATAAGATAGCTGTTGCCATACAATTATAAATAACGCGAAAGCGAAAAAGGAGTTATCAGTCATCATGAGCGAATGCACTCATAACTGTTCCACCTGCGGCGAAAGCTGCGGGGAGCGGCAGGAGCCCCAGTCCCTGCTGAAGGAGCATCATCCCGCCGCCAGAGTGGGCAAGGTCTATGGCATCGTGTCCGGTAAGGGCGGCGTGGGCAAATCCATGGTCACCAGCCAGCTGGCCGTCACCATGCGCCGGCGGGGCTACTCCGTGGGCGTGCTGGACGCCGACGTCACCGGTCCCTCCATTCCCAAGGCCTTCGGCGTCCACGGCCAGGCCGTCGGCAATGAGCAGGGCCTTTTCCCCATGGAGTCCCGCACCGGTATCCAGATCATGTCCACCAACCTGCTGCTGGCCAACGAAACCGATCCCGTCATCTGGCGCGGCCCCGTTATCTCCGGCGTGGTGCAGCAGTTCTGGACGGATGTGCTGTGGAACTGCGACTATCTGTTTGTGGATATGCCTCCCGGAACCGGCGATGTTTCCCTCAGCGTGTTCCAGTCCATTCCCCTGGACGGCATCCTCATCGTAGCCTCTCCCCAGGAGCTGGTGAGCATGGTGGTGGAAAAGGCTGTGAAGATGGCCGAGATGATGGAGGTCCCCATCCTGGGCCTGGTGGAGAACATGAGCTATGTGACCTGCCCGGACTGCGGCAGAAAGATCCATCTCTTCGGCGAGGGCAAGACCGCCCAGGCCGCCGCCCGCCACAACCTGAGCGTTCTGGCGGAAATGCCCATCGACCCCGCCCTGGCCGCTCTCACCGACGCCGGCGATATCGAGTCTTTCCAGGGCGCCTGGCTGGACGGTGCCGCCGACAAGCTGGAGAACAAATAAATCCGCAAACCGCGCCGTGTTCCCGCACGGTGCGGTTTTCCTGCCTTTTTGTCCGTGATGTCAAGGAGTTTGCGGGATAGATTCTTGTTTTTGTGGGTAAAAACAGTTGAAAATCCACGTATAATTGGAGATAATAGGTCGAAGTCATTTTTCCCGAAAAGCAAATTTTTGATATAAAGAATCATTACGAGGGGGATAACACTCATGCAGGAACTGAAAGAGCGCATCGTGAAAGAGGGCAAGGTGCTGCCCGGCAACATCATTAAGGTGGACGGCTTCCTGAACCACCGGATCGACACGCAGCTGATGAACCACATTGCAGAGGAGTTCGGCAAACACTTCAACATGGACGAGGTCACCATGATCCTCACCGCCGAGGCCAGCGGCATCGCCCTGTCCGCCATCGTGGCCCAGCATTTCGGCAAGCCCATGATCTTCGCCAAAAAGGCAAAGAGCGACAACATCGAGGGCGGCCTGTATCAGAGCGACATTTTCTCCTACACCTATAAAAAGAAGGTCACCCTGCTGGTCAGCAAGGAGTGGCTGTCCGCCGACGACAAGGTCCTCATCATCGACGACTTTATGGCCAACGGCGAGGCCATGCGGGGCCTGTGCGACATCGTGAATGCCGCCGGCGCCACCCTGGTGGGTATCGGCTGCGCCGTGGAAAAGGGCTTCCAGGGCGGCGGCGACCGCCTGCGCGCCGCCGGCGTGAACCTGAAGTCCCTGGCCATCATCGAATCCGCCGAGCCCGGCAACATCGTCTTCCGGGACGAGGACTGATACGGATTCTTGATTAGAAAATTGAATCAAGAATCCCGTGTGCTACGCACACTCGCATCGTGCTAACGCACGCTGCGCCGTCTCATGCAGTTCTTGACGCGCTTTGCGCTATAAAAAGCTTTTCCAGCTTTTATCAAGAACTCGTATGAGGCCGCGCCCCACGATTCTGACTATTCTATCAAAGGAGGAATCCCCGTGTCTCATCAGACTGTCATTGTTCTGGACTTCGGCGGCCAGTATAACCAGCTCATCGCCCGCCGTGTCCGCGAATGCGGCGTTTACTGCGAGGTAAAGCCCTATACCACTCCCCTGGCCGAGCTGAAGGCCATGGAGCCCATCGGCATCATCTTCACCGGCGGTCCCAACTCCGTGTATCTGGAGAGCTCCCCCCATGTGGACCCCGAGATCTTTACCTGGGGCGTGCCCATTCTCGGCATCTGCTACGGCTGCCAGCTGATGGCCCACACTCTGGGCGGCCAGGTGACGGAGGCCCAGGACGATTCCGCCCGGGAATACGGCAAGACCGTCACCTATTACGACACCTCCTGCAAGCTGTTCAAGGGCCTCCCCGCCGAAGGCATCTCCTGGATGAGCCACGGCGACTATATGGCAAAGGTCCCCACCGGCTTTGCTCTCACCGCCCACTCCGACGCCTGCCCCAATGTGGCCATTGCCGATGAGAGCCGGGGCTTTTACGGTGTTCAGTACCACCCCGAGGTCAACCACACGGAAAACGGCATCAAGATGATCCGCAACTTCCTGTATGAGGTCTGCGGCGCCGTGGGCGACTGGACCATGGAGGACTATAAGAAGACCGCCATCGCCGCCGTCCGGGAAAAAGTGGGCAGCGGCCGGGTGCTGCTGGCTCTCAGCGGCGGCGTGGACTCCTCCGTGGTGGCCGCCCTGTTGGCGGAAGCCGTGGGCCGGCAGCTGACATGCGTGTTCGTGGACCACGGCCTCATGCGCCTGAACGAGGGCGACGAGGTGGAGGCCGCCTTTGCCAAGTGGGACATCAACTTTGTCCGGGTAGACGCGGAGGCCCGCTTCCTGTCCAAGCTGGCCGGCGTCAGCGAGCCGGAGCGCAAGCGGAAGATCATCGGTGAGGAGTTCATCCGCGTCTTTGAGGAAGAGGCCAAAAAGATCGGCGCCGTGGACTTCCTGGCCCAGGGCACCATCTATCCCGATGTGATCGAATCCGGCACCGGCGATGCCGCCGTGATCAAGAGCCACCACAACGTGGGCGGCCTGCCGGACTATGTGGACTTCAAGGAGATCATTGAGCCCCTGCGCCTGCTGTTCAAGGACGAGGTCCGCCAGCTGGGCCGGGAGCTGGGCCTGCCCGAGTACCTGGTCACCCGTCAGCCCTTCCCCGGTCCCGGCCTTGCCATCCGCATCATCGGCGATATCACGAAAGAGAAGGCCGACACCCTGCGCCAGGCCGATTTCATCTTCCGGGACGAGATCGCCAAGGCCGGCGAGGACAAGAATATGAACCAGTATTTCGCTGTCCTCACCAACACCCGCAGCGTGGGCGTCATGGGCGACGGCCGGACCTACGACTACACCCTGGCCCTCCGGGCCGTCACCACCAGCGATTTCATGACTGCTGACTGGGCCCGTATCCCCTACGAGGTGTTGGACAAGATCTCCACCCGCATCGTCAACGAGGTCCAGGGCATCAACCGCATCTGCTACGACATCACGTCCAAACCGCCCGCGACCATCGAATGGGAATAACTAACAAAACCCGCAAAGCCTTGAAAACACTGGGTTTTTGAAACGGAAACGGGGCATTTGATAGCAAATTGATAGCAGATACCAAAACCG
>SFDT01000051.1 GCA_004558115.1 Clostridiales bacterium
TTTCCCACCGCGACCGCTTCGCTGGCTCGCGGCGGGAGCCCTGACTCGGACTGCCCGTTCTCCTTCTGCTTACTCCTTCTCAGCCAGGGCCTTCGCCTCAGCGATGGCCTTCTCCTGCGCTGCGGGAGGGCAGTCCTCGTAGCGGACGAAGTGGAAGGTGAAGCTGCCGCGGCTCTGGGTCATGGACCGCAGGTCGATGGCGTAGCTGCCCATCTCGGCCATGGGCACCTCGGCGGAGATGACCTGGCTGCCGTCGCCGGTGGGGTCCATGCCCATGACACGGCCCCGGCGCTTGTTCAGGTCGCCGATGACATCGCCCATGTAGTTATCGGGCACCGTGACCTTCAGCTCGCCCACGGGCTCCAGCAGGACGGGATTGGCCTCGGGCAGAGCGGCCTTATAGGCCAGCTGCGCGGCGGTCTTAAAGGCGATTTCAGAGGAGTCCACGGGGTGATAGGAGCCGTCATACAGCACGGCCTTCAGGTTCACCACGGGATAGCCGGCCAGCGGGCCGTGGACGCAGGCCTCGCGCAGGCCCTTTTCCACGGCGGGGAAGAAGTTCTTGGGCACGGAACCGCCGAACACTTCCTCGGCGAAGATCATGTCATCCTGCTCGGTCTGAGGCTCAAAGCGGATCCACACGTCACCGAACTGGCCGCTGCCGCCGGTCTGCTTCTTGTGGCGGCCCTGCTTCTGGACGGTCTTGCGGATCTTCTCACGGTAAGGCACGCGGACGGGCTTCAGCTCGGCCTCCACGTTGAAGCGGCTCTTCAGCTTGCTGATGAGCACATCCACCTGCATATCGCCGGCGCCGGAGAGGACCATCTGGTGGGTCTCGCCGTTGTTGACCACGGTGAAGGTGGGGTCTTCCTCGTTCAGGCGGGCCAGGCCCTGGGCGATCTTATCCTCCTGGCCGCGGGTCTTGGGCACGATGGCCACGGAGTAGCAGGGCTCGGCGAAGGGGATATTCTTCAGTGCCACGACCTTACGGGCGTCGCACAGGGTATCGCCGGTCTTGACCTTATCCATCTTGGCGATGGCGCCGATGTCGCCGCAGGAGAGCTCCTTGACCTCGGTGGCCTTCTTGCCCCGCATGACATACAGGCGGCCCAGCTTTTCAGTGGCGCCGGTGCGGGCGTTGACCATGGGCAGGTCGGGGGTGATGGCGCCGGAGAGGACCTTCACGAAAGAGTACTTGCCGTACTGGTCGGAAACGGTCTTGAACACGAAGGCGGTGGGCACGCCGCCGGGGGAGACCACGAACTCCTCGGTCTCGCCGTCGGCGCGGGTGGCCTTGTGGTAGTTGCCCTCCATGGGATTGGGCAGCAGGTCCACGATGTTGTCCATCAGCATCAGGGAGCCCATGCAGTTGACGGCGGAGCCGCACAGCACGGGGAACAGGCTCAGCTCCCGGACGCCCTGGCGCAGGCCCTGGATCATTTCGGCGTAGGTGAAGTCCTCGCCGCCGAAGAACTTGTCCATGAACTCCTCGCTGGTCTCGGCCACGGATTCCTTCAGGGCGTCGTTGAACTCAGTGATGACGTCCTCCTTATCAGCGGGGACCTCGATCTCCACCCGCTTGAGGTCGTGCATCTCATAGGCGCGCTTGTTCAGTACGTCGATCAGGCCGGTGACCCGCTTGTCGGCGTCCCAGATGGGGACCACCAGGGGAGCGATCTTCTTGCCGAAGCGCTCCCGCAGGGCCTCGAAGGTAGCGTTGTAGTCGGAGTTGTCCTCATCGGTCTTGGAAATATAGATAAAACGGGGCATATTCCGCTCTTCGCAGTACTTCCACGCCTTCTCCAAGCCAACGGAGATACCGTCCTTGGCGGAGCAGACGATGATGGCGGCATCCGCGGCCCGCAGAGCCTCCATGACCTCACCGGCAAAATCAAAGGCGCCCGGGGTATCCAGCACATTGATCCGGCAGCCCTTGTACTCCAGGGGCGCCACAGCGGTGGAAAGGGAGATCTGGCGCTTGGTCTCCTCGGGATCGTAGTCGCAGACGGTGTTGCCGTCCACCACACGGCCCATGCGGTCCAGGGCGCCGGTCATGTAAAGCAGGCTCTCTGCCAGGGCGGTCTTACCGTTTCCGCTGTGACCCAGCAGGCAGACGTTGCGGATGTTTTGTACAGAATAGCTCATGTTCTTTCCACTCCTTAATGATAGGGCTGTTGATCGGTCCGGGGCGTGCCGCCGGGCCGTGATAGGTCGCATTGACAAGATGTCAGATTGCCTAATGTAGAAATTATACAACGTTTGACCGGGCAATACAACTAAAAATTTGGCAGGTTCCACATTTTGGGCAGGAGGGAGAAAAATCGCGTCAAAATTTTAGCAAAGGCGCAAAAAAAGCAGCTTTTCCGGCGGAAAATCCGTCCGGATGCAGGGAAGCCGCCCAGGCTCTGCCCGGGCGGCTTTCCTGTTTTTTGTTTCCTGTTTCAATACCGACCCGTCCAGTCTGTCAAAAGCAGCACCGGCAGGACCCACAGCAGCAAAAACGCCAGCAGGGTCAGCGGCGTCATCAGGCTGTACTTCCCCAAAAACGCCATGTAAAAGGCCAGCAGGGTGCCCGCCGCGCTGCCCAGCAGGGACAGCGCCAGCCCCCGGCGCACCGCCCGGCACAGCCGGTGGCTGCCCACCACGGTCTCGGCGTAGGGCAGCAGGCCCTCCCGGAACAGCAGGGCCCGGGGCAGTCCCCGGTCCTGCTCCGCCTCGCTGAGCGCCACCCGGGCGCTGAGGTCCGGATACTCCACTTTCACCCGCTTGTGGAACTTCCGCTTCAGCAGCGCCGGGGTGATGTTGGGGTCCCGGGCCGCCAGGATGGGGGTGATGTGGCTGCGGCGCATCATCCGCAGGGCAAAGTCCACGTTTTCCGCCGCGTTGTACTTTACGGCGAAGACGGCGGCCAGCTGCCGGTCCACCGCCAGGAACACGCCGGTCTTCAAATTGATGCCGCCGGGAAGGCGGACATCCATCTTCCGCATGAAGGAGGCGGTGCCCAGCAGCACGGATTCTCCGTGGATGGTGGCGGAATAGCCGCCCTCCTCGTAAAAGCTGAAATCCACCGCTTCCTCGTAACGGCCTCCCTCGCTGCGGATAAGGCCGTCAAACAGCCGCTCCAGGCCGCAGCCGGCGCAGCGGGCCAGGGTGGCGGCATAGGAGGCCGCCTTGGAAAGCTCCTCGCCGAACACCTTCACGCCGTTGAGCTGTATGGTGCCCGGGGGAAACAGGTCGCTGTCCGTCACGATCATGCAGCGGCGGCCGGCGATCCTTTCAGCCCCCCGCCAGCCGGCCACGGCGCTGCCGGCCTTTTGCAGGTGGCGGGCCAGGCGGGACCAGGGCAGGCTCCAGCACAGAGGCAGGGAAAATGTGGCACCCGCCGCCAAAATGGCGGACCAGTTCAGAAGAAAGTCACTGTCCCGGCCCTGCCCCAGGGAGCTGAGGCCCGCGAACACAAAAGAGGCCACCAGCACCACCGGCAAAAGCGCCGTCTGCCACAGGACGCCGCCGTCATCCGCGGCGGCAGCCGTGTAAAAGCCCGGCACGGCGCCCCGCTGCTTGCAGGCACCCTTCTCCGTCTCCGTCACCAGATACGGCGGCTCGTCGTCCACGGCGGCGGAGCGGAACATGTCATAGGCGCCGCGGCTCCGCCGGGCCAGGCCCCACTGGGCAAAGGCCAGACCCATGGCGCTGACAGCGGCATAGGGCGTCACCGCCGCCCGCTCCGGCAGCAGCAGCACGGACACGCAGTCCAGAGCGGACACCACGGCGGAAAGGGAGATCAAAAGCTCCCCGGTGCAGCGCTTCCGGGCCAGCATCCGCGCCCCTTCCGCAAATACCTGGTGGGTCAGCAGCGCGGACAACACCAGGCAGCCCAGCAGGGCCAGGGCCTGGTTTTGCAGGGAGTCGGACCACCAGGGCACCGCCACGCCGTATGCCTGGGCCCCCAGCACCAGCACCGGCGCCAGCGCCATGGCGAAGGCGCCCGGCACCAGCCCTTTCCTGCTTTGATGCTGGCTGCGGCTCAGGTCCGCCGCCTCGTAAAGCGGCATTTCCGGGCCGATGGGCTCCTCTTCTTCCTCCGGTTCCTCCTCCGGCTCCGGAGCGGCGCACAGCTCCTCCGTGTCCCGGAGGGGCTTGCGGGAGAACAGCCCCCGCCGGGGCCGCAGCAGCGGCTCCCGGTTTTCCTCCATGACGGCGTCCACGGTGCTGCCCACCACCTCCTCCAACGAAATGGGGTGGGGCGCCCGGGGCAGCTCCTGCTCCAGGTCGGGGGGCGGGTCCGGGGCCTTGGGGGCCTCCGGCCGCTTTTCCGGCGCCTTTTGCGGCCGCTTGGGGGATTGCTCCTCCTGAAACACCGGCTCCGGGCCGGGATTCACCTGGGCCTCCACGTCCCGCAGGATCTGCTGCTTGCGGCCGCCGCCGTATTCCGTCAGGATCTCCTCCAGGGAGAAATCGCCGTCCGCCGGCACATCCGTGCCGGCGGTCAGGTCCTCATATTGGTTTTTCTTCTCATCCTTGGGAGCCATGGTCAACCTCTTTCGTTCCTGTTTACTGCAAACGCTGGCGCACCGCCTCGTACAGCAGGATGGCCGCCGCCGCGGAGGCGTTCAGGGAATCCATGCGGCCCTTCATGGGAATGCTCACCAAAAAGTCACAGTTCTCCTCCGCCAGGCGGGTCATGCCGTCGCCCTCGCTGCCGATGACGATGGCGGCGGGGCCCTTCAGGTCCGCGTCATAAAGCGTGGTGTTTCCCCGGGCGGAGGTGCCGAACACCCACACCCCCTGTTTTTTCAGGTCCTTCAGCAGGGCCGGGATGTTGGGGACCCGGGCCACGGGCATATAGGCCACGGCGCCGGCGGAGGTCTTCGCCACCACGGCGGTGAGGCCGGCGCTGCGGCGCTTGGGGATGATGACGCCGTGGGCCCCGGCGCAGGAGGCGGTGCGGATGATGGCTCCCAGGTTGTGGGGGTCGGAGATCTCGTCGCACACCACCAGCAGCGGCGCCTCTCCCCGGTCGGCGGCGCTTTGGAGCATGCTCTCCACACTGACATATTCCCGTACCGCCGCCAGGGCGATGACGCCCTGGTGGGCGTGGGTGCGGCTCATGCCGTCCAGCTTGCGCTTGTCGGCCTCCACCACCACGATGCCGGCGGCCCGGGCCTTGGAGGCGATGTGGCCCAGGGTCTTGTCCGTCTCGCCCTTCTGGAGGTAGATCTTGTCGATGGCGCCGCCGGCCCGCAGGGCCTCGATGACGGCGTTGCGGCCTTCGATGATGCCGTCGGCCTCGGCGGTCAGCTCATTTTTCTTCTGTTCGTCCATAATGTCTCCCTCAAAAATTTTTTTCGACATTCGTGTTGTAGTATACCATATATGAGGGCCACAATAAAGCTAAATTTTCAGAAACTTCATCAAAAAAGCCCTCCCCATCCTTGTGGGTCCGCCGCTTCTGTGGTATACTGCGTAGTAAATTTTAAAGGTCTGTTTTCCCTGAAAGGAGTTTCGATACATGAATCCAAACGATAACAAGAACCGCCAAAACGGCGGGAAGAACAACAGCGGCGGCAGCGGCAACTGGCGAGGCATTTTCTCCCTGGTGTGCTGGGCGCTGCTGCTGACCATCGTCATCAACACCGCCTCCGCGTATCTGGGCAGCGCCGGCCGTCAGGCCTCCTCTGTCACCATTGAAAACAGCCAGTTCGTGGACATGGTGGAGCACGGCCAGGTGGCGCGGGTGGACTTCAGCACTTCCGAGGACATCCTCATCATCACCCCCAAGGACGGCTATGTCTACACCGGCAGCGACGGCGTGGCGTACACGAAGGGCAAGGACGCCCAGGGCAACGACTGCTTTACGTACACCGACGCCGCCGGCCAGGAGCAAAAGACGAACCTGAGCCTGTTCACCGTGCAGATCCGTTCCAACGACGAGGTAGTGAAGCTGCTGGATGAATATGACGTGGAGTACGACCAGGCCTATCAGGCCAAGATGAACCCCTTGCTGTCCGCCTTCATTGAGCTGGTGCTCCCCTTCGTGCTCATCATGCTCATGTTCTCCATCGCCATGCGGTGGATGAGCAAAAAGGGCGGCTTCGGCGGCATGGGCGGTATCGGCGGCGTGGGCAAATCCAATGCTAAAGTGTATATGGAAAAGTCCACCGGCGTCACCTTTGCCGATGTGGCCGGCCAGGACGAGGCCAAGGAATCCCTGACAGAGATCATCGACTTCCTCCACAACCCCGGAAAGTATACGGAGATCGGCGCAAAGCTCCCCAAGGGCGCGCTGCTGGTGGGCCCTCCGGGCACCGGCAAGACGCTGCTGGCCAAGGCCGTGGCCGGCGAGGCCAACGTCCCCTTCTTCTCCATCTCCGGCTCCGACTTTGTGGAGATGTTCGTGCATCGTGTTCATCGACGAGATCGACACCATCGGCAAATCCCGCGACAACCGCATGGGCGGCAACGACGAGCGGGAGCAGACGCTGAACCAGCTGCTGGCGGAGATGGACGGCTTCGACCCCACCAAGGGCGTCATCCTGCTGGCCGCCACCAACCGCCCCGAGGTGCTGGACCAGGCGCTGCTGCGGCCCGGCCGCTTTGACCGCCGCATCGTCATCGACCGGCCCAACCTGGCGGGCCGTCTGGCCACCCTCCAGGTCCACACCCGGAACATCAAGCTGGGCGAGGACGTGAATTTGAAAAAGGTGGCCCTGGCCACCGCCGGCTGCGTGGGCGCGGACCTGGCCAACCTGGTGAACGAGGCCGCCCTCCGGGCCGTCCGCAAAGGCCGCAAGCTGGTGTCCCAGGAGGACTTCCTGGCCGCCTTCGAGCTGGTCATCGCCGGCACGGAGAAAAAGGGCAGCGTCCTGACAGAGTTCGAGAAAAAGCTGGTGGCCTACCACGAGGTGGGCCACGCCATGGTGGCTTACAAGCAGAAAAACACCGAGCCGGTGCAGAAGATCACCATCGTCCCCCACACCCAGGGCTCCCTGGGCTACACGCTGCTGATGCCCGAGGAGGACAAGACGGAGCTGCGCACCAAGGACGAGCTTATGGCCAAGATCACCGTGTCCATGGGCGGCCGCGCCGCCGAGGAAGTGGTGATGAACACCATGACCAACGGCGCCTCCCAGGATATCCAGGACGCCACTTCCGTGGCCCGGAACATGGTGGCCATGTTCGGTATGAGCGAGGAGTTCGGCATGATGGCCCTGGCCTCCCGCCGCAACCAGTACCTGGACGGCGGCTACGGCATGGACTGCGCCCAGGACACCGCCGCCCAGATGGACAAGGCCGTGAAGGAAATTTTGGACAAGTGCTATCAGGACGCCGTGGAGATCCTGAAGGCCAACCGGGAGGACATGGACAAGGTGGTGGCGTACCTGCTGGAGAAGGAGACCATCACCGGCGCCGAGATGGTGGCCATCATCGAGGGCCGGGACCCGGAGCTGGTGGATGACCCCTATGCTTCCACCACCCAGGACAGGGGCTTCCGCCCCTCCGTGCCGGAGGGCATTGAGCCCGCCGCCAAAAAGGTCCACATGATCTCCCAGAAGATCGAGGCCCCTGAAGCACCCGCTGAAAATGGCCCCGATCAGGAAGCACCCGCCCCGGAGCCTCCCAAGGCTCAGGACCCCTCCGATCCCGGAGAACCGTCTCAGGAGTAATGCCAGGAGCGGCGCGCCTGCAACACGGCGCGCCGCTTTTTTAGAAAGAGAGGAATGATCCCATGATCCGACTTGCCACCGCCACTGACCTGCCCGCCGTGGCCGCCATCTACGACGCCATTTTGGACCGGGAGGCTGAAAGAGGCGTCTCTTACACCAATTGGAAAAAAGGCAGCTATCCCACGGCGGACACCGCCCGGCAGATCCTGGAGGCCGGCACCCTGTATGTGGGCGCCGACGAGGACGGCACTGTCTGGGGCAGCATGAACCTCAACGGCTGCCAGCTGCCGGAATACGACGCCATCCCCTGGTCTATTCCCGCCGCCAAGGAGCAGGTGGCCGTCATCCATACGCTCACCATCCATCCCCGCCGTTCCGGCCGGGGCCTTGCCAGTCAAATGATACATTTTGCCGAGGACACCGCCCGCCGCCAGGGCAAGACCGCCCTGCGGCTGGACACCTGGGTGGGAAACCTTCCGGCCAACCACCTGTACCCCTCCCTGGGCTACCGCCTGGCGGGGTCCGCGGAATTCTTCTTCATGGGCTACACCCGTTCCATACTGAACTGCTACGAAAAGGCGCTGTAAAAAAGGGCACCGGCATAGCCGGTGTGCCCTTTTTTGCAGTTCCGCCTTTCAGTCCCGGGCGCCGCGCCTCCTTTTTCCCCTGCTAACCAGCCGTTGACAAAAAGAAAGCCGCCGGTTGGTGGCGGAAGGGGCACAGATTCTGGTATACTGGCATCAAACAACAGAAAGGACTTTGTAATATGACCCTTGGACAACGCACCGCGCAAAAGCGAAAGGAGCTGGGCCTCTCCCAGGAGGCTCTGGGAGAGCGCCTGGGCGTATCCCGCCAATCCATCTACAAATGGGAGTCCGGAGTTTCCCAAAGTTAAAGATACCACATCAATCCCACGCTGACTTTTGCTCAACCGATACAGCCGGAGGGCTGGATAACAAGAAAAGGCGGTATGCGCCCCGTGGAGGGGTAG
>SFDT01000012.1 GCA_004558115.1 Clostridiales bacterium
GTTGATGTTCTCGGCGGTGGTGCCCATGTGATAGTTGTTATAGGCGTCCCACAGGCCGTCCTTGATCATGGTGTCCACCAGCTTCTTGTCGCCCATGCGGGCGCCCCAGCGGGCGTCGGGGGCGGCGAAGGGAGCGGCGCTCATGTTCTCGGTGCCGCCGCAGACGACCACGTCAGCGTCGCCGGCCAGGATGGAGCGGGCGCCCTCGATGACGGACTTCATGCCGGAGCCGCAGACCATGCCGACGGTGTAAGCGGGCACGGAATAGGGGATGCCGGCCTTGATGGAGACCTGGCGGGCAACGTTCTGGCCCAGGCCGGCGGTCAGGATGCAGCCGAACATGACCTCATCCACCTGCTCAGGCTTCACGCCGGCGCGGTTCAAGGCCTCCTTGACAACGATGGCGCCCAGCTCGGGAGCGGGGGTGTTCTTCAGAGCGCCGCCAAAGGAACCAATTGCGGTTCTGCAGCAATTCACGACATAGAGCTCTTTCATGATAGTCCTCCGTTTTTTAAAAATTTTGTTTTGGAAGCGGTGCGGGCGCCTGCCGGCGGCCGCCGCAATTGCTAACCAGTGATTCTCGCGGAAGCAAGGTTTGTCAAACTTTAAACAGGATTGCTAAATTTTTGACAAATCAGTGGATACCTCACCACCGCAATTTTGATTATAGTGGGTTTCTCTTCCTCCGTCAATGGGAAACTGCGGCAGATTTGAATTTTTGTTAAATCTTTGACAAAACAAGGCCGGTTTTCGTCAAGTTGACGAAAACCGGCCTTGCATCAAGGTTCTCCGTTTTCTGGTGCCGTTTCTTCCCGTCCCAGGCTGGCCCGGAAGGCGGCTGTATCCAGCGTTTCATAGGCCTCCGTGGTCTGGAGCTGGGCCTCGTCCGCCGCCGTTTGCAGCTGCTGGTCCAGCAGGTCCTGCCGCACCGCCTCCGTGTCATCCGGCAGGCGCAGCAAAATGGCCCATCCGTCCTCTGTTTCCACAATGCCGCTGAGCTGCCCCTCCGCCAGGGCGGCGGCAGCAGCCGCCAGTCCCGCCGGCAGCGTTCCGTCCGCCGGCAGCAGGGTCTTGGGATAATCTTCCGCCCCCCCGGCGGCGGTGCGCAGGGCGGCAAAGTCCGCCGCCAGGCTCTGGCTGCCGTTCAGCTTCGCAAAGGCCTCCGCCGCCTGGGATTCCCCGTTTTCACCGGAAAAAGTCAAAAGATCCAGTGTCACATAGCCCTGCTGGCGGAAAAATGATGCCAGCTCCGCCTCTCCGGCCCACAGGCCGCTGGCCTCATCCGCCGCCAGGGCGCACAGGTGCAGGTATAAATAGTGGTCCTCCGCCAGTTTTTCCGCCGCGGAGCGGTCCAGCCCCTGCTCCGCCAGCCGGGCGAGGTACGCCTCCTCTCCGCCGGCGGCAGCGGCCTTTTCCGCCCAGTCGGCCTCCATGGCGGAGCGGTCCTCCTCGGTCAGAACGCAGCCGTACCGTCCCGCCCAGGACTCCACCGTGGCGTACAGGGCGGCGCTGCGGAGAGCTTGGGACTTGGCGTAGTCCCCCAGGGTGCCGTTCTCCAACGGCGCCGACCAGTTCAGGGCGATGCCGGCGGACCGGTAATAATCCTGGATCTCGTCACAGACCACCGTCAGCCAGTACAGGTACTGCCCGGCGGCGACCTCCCGGCCGTCCACGACGGCCACAACGGTGTCCGCCTCCAGTCCGGCGGCAGACGCCAAGTGTCCGCTCTCCGGCGGTGTCTGCGCCTCTTTCTTTCCACAGGCGCTCAGCAGCAGGCAGATGAGCAGCAGGGGCAGGATGGTTCGTCTCATGGCATTCAGGCTCCTTCACGGGATGTCCCATCCTATGCGGCCCAGGCGGATTTTATGTCTCCTCCGATGCCAGCTTCAGGTCCTCCACCAGCTCCGTGGCGGACTCCAGCACATCGGCGCCGGGCTTGAGTTTTAAGGTGATGGCCGGCGCTTCCCCCGCAGCCAGGGTCAGCCGCTGGCGGTATTTGGGCAGGCCGCACACCGACACCAGCGCCTCCGGCCGGAACACGGCCAGCTGCAGCTTCAAAAGGCTGCCCTTCTGGGAGATGTCGCTGACGCCGGCCTTGGCCGCCGCCGCCCGCAGCAGCGCCACGTCCAGCAGGGCCAGCACGCTCTTGGGCGCCTCGCCGTAGCGGTCCAGCATCTCGTCCAGCAGGTCGGAGGCGTCGTCGTTTGTGCGGATGGCGGCGATGCGGCGGTACAGGTCCATCCGCTGCTCCGCCGAGGGCACGTAGCGGTCTGGGATGTTGGCGTTTACCGTCAGGTCGGCGGAGCACTCCGTCTCGATCTTTTTCTCCTCGCCCTTTTCCTCCAGGACCGCCTCCTCCAGCAGCTTTAAATAGAGGTCATAGCCCACGCTCATGAGATAGCCGGACTGCTCCGGCCCCAGCAGGTTGCCGGCGCCCCGGATCTCCAGGTCCCGCATGGCGATCTTGAAGCCGGAGCCGAACTCCACGTACTCCCGGATGGCTGCCAGCCGCTTGGCGGCGGTCTCCTGGAGCACCTTGCCCCGGCGGTAGGTGAGGTAGGCGTAGGCCCGGCGGGCGCTGCGGCCGATGCGGCCCCGGATCTGGTGCAGCTGGGCCAGGCCCATTTTGTCGGCGTCCTCGATGATGAGGGTGTTGACGTTAGGGATGTCGATGCCGGTCTCGATAATGGTGGTGCATACGAACACGTCCGCCTCGCCGTCCACCATGGCCTGCATGGCGCCGGAGAGCTCCTGCTCGCTCATTTTGCCGTGGCCGGTGACGATGCGCACCTCCGGCCCCAGCAGCTTCTGGATGCGGGAAGCGGTGAGGTCGATGCTCTCCACCCGGTTGTGGAGGTAATACACCTGTCCGCCCCGGCCCAGCTCTTTGCGCATGGCGTCCTCGATGACGGCCCAGTCGTGCTCCAGCACATAGGTCTGCACCGGCTGGCGGTCCTGGGGCGGCTCCTCCAGGGTGGACATATCCCGCAGGCCTGACAGGGCCATGTTCAGCGTCCGGGGAATGGGGGTGGCGGACAGGGTCAGCACGTCCACCTGGCGGCTCATCTCCTTGAGCCGCTCCTTATGGGTGACGCCGAAGCGCTGCTCCTCGTCGATGATGAGCAGCCCCAGGTCGTGGAACTCCATGGTCTTCTGCAGCAGCTTGTGGGTGCCGATGAGCAGGTCCACCGCCCCCCGCTTGGTGGCGTCCAGGATACGCTTTTGCTCCTTGGCGGGGGTGAAGCGGGAGAGGACCTCGATGTGGACGGGGAAATTCCGGAAGCGGCCCACGGCGGTGGCGTAATGCTGCTGGGCCAGGACGGTGGTGGGCACCAGGATGGCGGCCTGCTTTCCGTCCAGGATGCACTTCATAACGGCCCGCAGGGCCACCTCCGTCTTGCCGTAGCCCACGTCGCCGCACAGCAGGCGGTCCATGGGCCGGGGCTTTTCCATGTCGGCCTTGATCTCCGCGATGCAGCGCAGCTGGTCGTCGGTCTCCGCGTAGTCGAAGGCCTCCTCAAACTCCCGCTGCCAGGTGGAGTCCGGGGAGAAGGCGAAGCCCGGCTGCCGCTGCCGCTGGGCGTACAGGGCGATGAGCCCCTTGGCCAGGTCTCGGGCGGCCTTTTTGGCCTTGGTCTTCTGCTTGGCCCACTCAGTGCCGCCCAGCTTGTTGAGCTTCGTGCGCTCCTGGTCCTCTCCGCCGCCAATGTACTTGGACACCTGATCCAGCTGGGTGACGGGGACGTACAGGCAGTCGCCGCCGGCGTAGTCGATTTTGATATAGTCCTTCTCCACGCCGTCCACCGGCATTTTCTGGATGCCTACGAACCTGCCCACGCCGTGGTGGACATGGACCACCAGGTCACCGGGGCTCAGGTCCGTGTAGGACTGGAGCTTCTGGCGGTTGGAGCTGTTTTTCAGCTTCTGACGCTTGTGGGGCGCGGCGGTCAGCTGGCCCTCCGTCAAAACCGCCAGCTTCAGCTGGGGCCATTCGCTGCCGGCGGACAGGGCTCCCAGGGCCACCCGCACCTCGCCGGGGGCGGGCATGGCGGTGTTCTGAAGGTCCAGCGCCGCCGGGATGTCCCGCTCCTCCAGCAGCCGCTGGAGGTTCCCGGCCCGGGTCTCGCTGCCGCACAGCACCAGCACGGCGCTGCCGCTGGCGCGGTAGTGGGCCATGTCGCCCACGGCGGTCTCCAGGCTGCCGCCATAGGAGGAGAGCTGCTTGGCGTTCACGCTCAAAAGGCCCCGGGGCCGCAGGGGATACCGGGAGGTGGGCAGGGAGTTTTCCATGATGACGGGAAACTCCTCCAGGGCGCCGTACAGCTCCTCGGCGGACAGCATCAGCTTTGCCCAGTCTCCCGCCAGCAGTCCGGCCTCCAGCAAGGCCTCCGTGTCCTGCTTGTGCTGGAGGAGGGCGCTTTTCACCCGGTCCTCCACCCGGCCGCTCTCGCACAAAAGCACCACGCTCTCCGGCGGCAGGTAATGGACGCCCGCCGTCCCCTCCGGGTAGACAGCGGCCAGATAGCGGTCCGCGCCGCCCACGGCGGCCCCGCTGCGCAGCCGCTCCGCGTCCTCCCGCAGGGTCTGGACCGTCCGCTCCGTCTTCTGCTTTTTGGCCAGTTTGTCCGCCAGGGCGGTCAGGGCATCCGCCAATCCCGCGGCGCCGCCGGGGGCCGCGTGGGGCAGCACCTCCGCCGCCGGCAGCACCAGGGCGGACTTGACGTTTTTCACCCGCCGCTGGGTCCCGGGGTCAAAGGTGCCCATGGAGTCGATCTCATCGTCAAAGAACTCGCACCGCACCGGCTGCTCCATCAGCGGGGAGAACACATCCAGGATGCCGCCCCGCAGGGCGAACTGGCCCACGCCCTCCACCTGCTGGCAGCGGGTGTAGCCGGCACAGGCCAGCTGCTCCGTCAGCTCCTTCAAATCCGTCCGCTCTCCCACCGCCAGCGTCCGGGACAGGGACACCAGCCGCTCCGGCGGCAGAGTCCGGGCTGCCAGGGCATCGGCGGTGGCCACGATGACCGGCGCCTGGCCCCTGGCCATGGCGTACAGGGCCGCCAGGCGGCTTTGCTCCCAGGCCCGGGAGCTGACGGCGCCCGGATGCAGCTGCCACTCCCGGCCCAAAAGCGTCACCGGCTCCCGGCCCAAAAGCGTCTTCAGGTCCCCGGCAAGCACCTGGACCTCCCGCTCATCGCCGCACACGAACACCGCCGGGCGGCCCAGGGCCCGGGCCACGGCGGCACCCACACAGGCCCGCTGCACCGGCTGCAGGCCGTTCACCGCCGCCGGACAGCCGCCCTCCTCCACCCGGCGGATGAGCTCCGCTACCTCCGGGATGGTATTCAGTTTTTGCAGAAACTGTTCCATAGCTCGATTCCTTGTAAAATTTGGAAATTTTAACGCAGGACAGCCCCTCACCGCCAACAGGCGGGAGGGGTATCGCTCGCTGTATTCTATTCTTTTTCCGTGTCCGTCATGACGGGCACGGGGCTCAGTTGAAGTCGTTCATGGCCTTCTGGCAGCCGTGCGCAATGATGCACGCCGCCGCGTCAATGGCCTTTTCAAAGCTCTCCAGCAGCACCTGTTTCTCCGCCTTGGAGGGCTCACCGATGACCCAGTCGATCATGTCGGCTCCGCCGCCGGCAGGGGCGCCGGTACCGATCTTCACCCGGGGGAAGTCCTGGGTGCCCAGGTGGGCAATGATATTTTTGATGCCGTTGTGGCCGCCGGCGGAGCCGGTGGGCCGAACCCGCAGCTTGCCCACGGGCAGCGACACGTCATCGTAGATCACCAGCACGTGGTCGGCGGGGATCTTATAGAACTGCACCGCCTCCCGGACCGCCTCGCCGGAGAGGTTCATGTAGGTCTGGGGCTTCATGACCAGGCACTTGCACCCGGCGAAGGGGAGGATGTTGTAGGCGGACTTGAACTTCACCTTGTTCAGCTTCACGCCGGCCTTCTCCGCCAGCAGGTCCACGGTGAGAAAGCCCA
This sequence comes from Clostridiales bacterium, assembly GCA_004558115.1. Taxonomy (GTDB): domain Bacteria; phylum Bacillota; class Clostridia; order Oscillospirales; family Oscillospiraceae; genus Oscillibacter. The sequence continues at coordinate 5,995 of SFDT01000012.1, forward strand.
TGTTGTGGCGGGTGTTGGCGTATTTCTGGCCGGGATTGCCCAGGCCCACCACCAGCCAGTCCACGGCGGCGGATTTGTTTCCAAACAGCATATGCTTCTCCTTAAATGGAATGGACAACGCCGCAAGGGCGGGGAAGTGACCTCCCCCGCCTTGCGCGTCAAAATTCAGTATAGGGTCCGCCGAAATCAGCGGAACAGCTTGGAGATGGAGACCTCCTGGTAGATGCGCTCGATGGCCTCGGCGAACATGGGGGCCACGGGCAGGTACTTGATCTTCTCGCTCTTGGCAGGATCGATGGCGGGGATGGTATCCAGCAGGGCCAGTTCCTTGATGGCGCTGTTGTTCAGCCGCTCAATGGCGGGTCCGGACAGCACGCCGTGGGAGGCGCAGGCGTGGACGCTCTTGGCGTGGCCCACTTCCATCAAAGCCTGGGCGGCGTTGCACAGGGAGCCGGCGGTATCCACCAGGTCGTCGAACAGGATGCAGTCCTTACCCTCCACATCGCCGATGACGTTCATGACCTCGCACTGGTTGGCCTTCTGCCGGCGCTTGTCCACGATGGCCAGGTTCATGTGCAGCTTCTGGGCGAAGGCACGGGCACGGGCCACGGAGCCCACGTCGGGAGAGACCACCACCATGTTCTCACAGTCGGCGCCGAACTTCTTGGCGTAGTAGTCCACGAAAACAGGATTGCCGGCCAGATTGTCCACAGGGATGTCGAAGAAGCCCTGGATCTGGGCGGCATGGAGATCCATGGTCAGCACGCGGTCAGCGCCGGCGGCGGCGATCATGTTGGCCACCAGCTTGGCGGTGATGGGATCGCGGGCCTTGGCCTTGCGGTCCTGCCGGGCATAGCCGAAGTAGGGGATGACGGCGGTGATGCGGCCGGCGGAGGCACGCTTCAGCGCGTCGATCATAATGAGCAGCTCCATCAGATTGTTGTTGACGGGGGTGCAGGTGGACTGGACCACGAACACGTCACTGCCGCGGACGGTCTCGTACAGGGAGACGAAGATCTCACCGTCGGAGAAGGTGCCCACCTCGGACTCGCCCAGCTTGGTGCCCATGAGCTTGCAGATCTCCTCCGCCAGCTTGGGGTTCGCGTTACCGGAAAATACCTTGATATCCTTGCCATGAGAAATCATGTTCAACGCCCTCTTTCTCTATCCTGAATTTTTTGTTTATTTCAAAATTTTTATTACGCTTTTCCGTGCATCCGCCGGCGGCGGGCCGCCCAGCCCTCTTTGTTCTCCTGCCGGGCACGGGCCACGGCCAGGGCATCGGGGGGAACATCCCGGGTGATGGTGGCTCCCGCGGCGATATAGGCGCCCTCGCCCACCGTCACCGGCGCCACCAGGTTGGTGTTGCAGCCGATGAACGCGTTGTCGCCGATGGTGCAGCGGTGCTTTTTGAAGCCGTCGTAGTTGGTGGTGACGGTGCCGCAGCCGAAGTTGACGCCGCTGCCCACGTCGGCGTCGCCCACGTAGGTCAGATGGCTCATCTTCGTGCCCTCGCCCAGCACGCAGTTTTTCAGCTGGACGAACGCGCCCACATGGCACTTGGCGCCCACGGTGCAGTTGGGGCGGATGTGGGCATAAGGGCCCACGTCGCAGCCGTCGCCCAACGTGCTCTCATTGACCTGGGAGGCGTTGACAGCCACGTCATCGCCCAGCACGCAGCTGTTCACCAGGGCGTTGGGGCCGAGGGTGCACCGGCGGCCGATGCGGCACGGGCCCTGCAAAATGGTGCCCGGCAGCAGCACGGTGCCCTCGCCGATGGTCACACGGGGGTCGATATAAACGGCGGCGGGGTCCAGGACGCGGACGCCGCTGCGGATGTGGCCCTTCACGATGCGCTGCCGCAGCAGTCCCTCCAGCTCGGCGATGGTGTCCGGTCCGTAGACGGGCAGCCAACCGGGGACCAGCTCCGCGGCGCTGACCGCGTTGGTCATCTTCGTCTTCCAGACCTCCTGCAGCTCATAGCCCGGGGCGGCATAGGCAAAGCCCGCGCCGGCCTCCTCCATGGGCATGGCCGCCCGGGGCAGCACCAGCACCGGGTCCGGGCTGTTCAAAAACGCCAGCAGCTCGCTGTGCTGCTCGGACACGGTCACATCCGCCTCCGCCGGGAAACAGGCCCGGGCCGCCTCCGCGAAGCGGGGGCCGCAGACAACAAAAAACCGCTGCACGCCATCGGCCAGCAACTTGTCACTCATCCATTGCAGGATCGGGCAGAACAACACGGCTTCCAGCATCAGCGGCTTGGAGTGCTCCGGGATGGAGGAGTCTTCTTCAAAAAAGAAAACAGCACTCTGGGGGCGAACCATGGTCAATCTCCTCCCTCACAAAAAGTAATCTCAAACAGTAATCGCTTGCTTTCGCGGGTCTATTATATCAAACTTTTGTGGGAAATCCAGTGTTTCCGGCGAATTTATTCAGGAAATTTCTCCGAAATCTTTTCCGCTTTTTGTCGTTTTTTTGTAACAGGCAACGGTTTTCCTCTTTTTCGGCGGCCGCTTTTTTCATTTTTTCGTCGTTTTGCAAAATTTCCGGATTATTTGTCGTGATTTCTTCTGAAAATCCAGAATATTTTTCACATTATAGTTGAATTTGTGCACGTAAAGGATTACAATGATGTTCGCTTGTATAGAAAGGGGCGGTTTTACCGAATTTATGCTCAACATTGTACTAGTGGAACCGGAAATCCCGCAAAATTGCGGCAATATCGCCCGAACCTGCGCGGCCACCGGCAGCCGCCTGCACCTGGTCCGGCCCTTGGGCTTCGATATTTCGGACCGGGCGGTGAAGCGGGCCGGCCTGGATTACTGGCATCTGGTGGAGGTCTTTGACTACGAGAATTTAGAGGACCTGTTCCGCCGCCATCCCGAGGCCGCCGGGGACGCCTGGCTCACCACCACCAAGGCCCCCCGCTCCTATGAGGAAGCCCGTTTCACGCCCGACAGCTGGCTTTTCTTCGGCAAGGAGACCGCGGGGCTGCCCCTGGCCTTCCGGGAGCGGTTCCGGGACCGGTGCGTCCGCCTGCCCATGGTCTCGGAGGCCCGCAGCCTCAACCTCAGCAACACCGTGGCCGTCTGTGTCTATGAGGCTCTGCGCCAGAACGGCTTTCCCGGCCTGCTGGGCACCGGCGAGATGGCGGAAAAATAAGGGCATACTATCCATCATACAACCCTACGGCGCATCCCGCCGAATACTATTTACCAACGGAGGTATTCTCTCATGAACTACAACAAAAAGACTGTCCGCGATGTGGACGTGGCCGGCAAGAAGGTCCTGCTGCGCTGCGACTTCAACGTGCCCCAGGACAAGGAGACCGGCGCCATCACCAGCGACAAGCGCATCGTGGCCGCCCTGCCCACCATCCAGTACCTGCTGGAGCATGACGCGGCTGTCATCGCCTGCTCCCACCTGGGCAAGCCCAAGAACGGCCCCGATCCCAAGCTGAGCCTGGCTCCCGTGGCCCAGCGCCTCAGCGAGCTGCTGGGCAAGCCCGTCCTCTTTGCCCACGACGTGGTGGGCGAGGACGCCAAGGCTAAGGCCGCCGCCCTGCAGCCCGGCCAGATCCTGCTGCTGGAGAACACCCGCTTTGAAAAGGGCGAGACCAAGAACGACCCTGAGCTGGCAAAGGCCATGGCCTCCATGGCGGACCTGTACGTGTCCGACGCCTTCGGCGCCGTGCACCGGGCCCATGCCTCCACCGCCGGCGTGGCCGCCTATCTGCCCGCCGTGTCCGGCTTCCTCATCCAGAAGGAGCTAGAGTTCCTGGGCGGCGCCATCGCCAATCCCAAGCGGCCCCTGGTGGCCATTCTGGGCGGCAGCAAGGTCAGCTCCAAGATCGGCGTCATCAACAACCTGCTGGAGATCGCCGACACCATCATCATCGGCGGCGGCATGGCCTACACCTTCTCCGCCGCCCAGGGCGGCAAGGTGGGCAACAGCCTGCTGGAGGCCGACTGGATGGACTATTCCAAGGATATGATCGAGAAGGCCAAGGCCAAGGGCGTGAAGCTGCTGCTGCCTGTGGACACCGTCTGCGCCGACGCCTTTGCCGCCGACGCCAACAGTCAGGTGGTCAAGGCCGGCGAGATCCCCGATGGCTGGGAGGGCCTGGACATCGGCCCCGAGACTGTGAAGCTGTACTGCGATGCCGTGGCCGACGCCGGCACCGTCATCTGGAACGGCCCCATGGGCGTGTTTGAGTTCCCCGCCTTCGCCAAGGGTACCGAGGCCGTGGCCGAGGCTCTCAGCAAGACCAGCGCCATCACCATCATCGGCGGCGGCGACAGCGCGGCGGCCGTGGAGCAGCTGGGCTACGCCGACAAGATGACCCACATCTCCACCGGCGGCGGCGCCTCCCTGGAATTCCTGGAGGGCAAGGAGCTCCCCGGCGTTGCCTGTTTGCTGGACCAGTAAAAGTTTTCCGGCCGGGGAGCTCCGGGGACCCTGCCGGAGCCCCAAAAGATCCTTGAGGAGAAAAGAGGAAAATTTTCTTCTTTCCCCTCGAAAGGGTTGACAAATGTTCCGGTTTTTTGTATAAAATAGTAGTTTGCGCATCACAGAGGGCTGGGTCGGGGCAATTTTTCTTCTCCCGCCCCTCTGAACGAAAATATCCCGCACCGTTTGACCATACGATACAGACATAAAGGAGACAGAAGAACATGAATCGCAGATATCGCAAGACCGTCATCGCCGGTAACTGGAAGATGAACATGACCGCCACCGAGACCAAGAAGTTCGCCGAAGACATCAAGAAGATCATGCCCCGCGCCAAGTGGTGCGAGACGCTGATCTGCGTCCCCGCCTGCAACATCCAGACCGCCGCCAAGGCTTTCAAGGACCTGCGCATCTCCGTGGGCGCCGAGAACGTCTACTTTGAGGAGAAGGGCGCCTACACCGGCGAGGTGTCCGCCGACATGCTGAAGGACCTGGGCGTGAAGTACGTCATCGTCGGCCACAGCGAGCGCCGCCAGTACTTCTGCGAGACCGACGCCACCGTCAACAAGAAGGTCCACGCCGTGCTGAACGCCGGCATGAACCCCATCATCTGCGTGGGCGAGAGCCTGGAGCAGCGGGAGACCGGCATCACCAACGAGTGGATCGCCCTCCAGGTGAAGAGCGCCCTGTACGGCGTGCCCGCCGACAAGCTGCGCCGCTGCATCATCGCCTATGAGCCCATCTGGGCCATCGGCACCGGCAAGACCGCCACCGCCGAGCAGGCCGGCGAGGTCTGCTCCAACATCCGCGCCACCATCCGCGCCCTGTACGGCGCCCGCGTGGCCCGCGCTGTCACCATCCAGTACGGCGGCTCCATGAATCCCAAGAACGCCGCCGAGCTGCTGGCCCAGCCCGACATCGACGGCGGCCTCATCGGCGGCGCCGCCCTGAAGGCCGAGCAGTTCGTGGACATCATCAACGCCGCTAACCAGGAGTGATCCCGGAGGGAGGGACCGCCCGTCCCTCCCGGCCCCTTTTCCCATGGCTCGATTGGTCTGGCAAATGCCAGCGAAATGAGGAACTTATATTTCTATGAATAAAACACCGACTACTCTCATTATTATGGACGGCTTCGGCCTGACCGGCGGCGTCACCGGCAACGCGGTCCGCGCCGCCCGGACGCCCCGGCTGGACCAGTTTTTCCAGGAGTTCGCCAACACCACTCTGAAGGCCTCCGGCCTGGACGTGGGCCTGCCCGACGGGCAGATGGGCAACAGCGAGGTGGGCCACACCAACATCGGCGCAGGCCGGGTGGTGTTCCAGGATCTGCCCCGCATCACCAAGTCCATCGCCGACGGCGATTTCTTCCGGAACCCCGCCTATACCCACGCCATGGACGCCTGCAAGGCCAAGGGAACTTCCCTGCACCTGATGGGCCTTTTGTCCGACGGCGGCGTCCACTCCCATCTGGACCACCTGTTCGCCCTTTTGAAGATGGCCAAGGAGAAGGGCCTGGAGAAGGTCTATATCCACGCCTTCCTGGACGGGCGGGACGTGTCCCCCACCTCCGGCGCCGACTTCGTGGCCCGGACCGTGGAGGCCTGCCGGGCCACCGGCGTGGGCAAGATCGCCACGGTCATGGGCCGGTATTACGCCATGGACCGCGACAAGCGCTGGGACCGGGTGGAGCAGGCCTATGACGCCATGGTCTACGGCGAGAGCGCCCACTTCAACCCCGTGCCCGTGGCCGCCGTGAAGGACTCCTACGCCGCCGGCATCACCGACGAGTTCGTGGAGCCTGTGGTGTGCGACGCCGAGGGCACCATCTCCGATAACGACAGCGTCATTTTCTTCAACTTCCGCCCCGACCGGGCCCGGGAGATCACCCGGACCCTGGTGGACCCCGCTTTCGACGGCTTTACCCGCCAGTATTTCCCCGTCACCTTCGTGTGCAACACGGAGTATGACGCCACCATGCCCAACGTGGAGGTGGCATTCCCCCGGAACACCGTCCGCAACGGCCTGGGCGAGTATCTCAGCCAGATGGGCATGACCCAGCTGCGCATCGCCGAGACGGAGAAGTACGCCCATGTGACCTTCTTCTTCAACGGCGGCAGCGAGACCGTGTTCCCCGGCGAGGACCGGGTGCTGGTGGCCTCTCCCAAGGTGGCCACCTATGACCTCCAGCCGGAGATGAGCGCCTACGAGGTGTGCGACAAGTGTGTGGAGCGCATCGAGTCCGGCGCCTATGACGTCATCATCCTCAACTACGCCAACTGCGACATGGTGGGCCACACCGGCGTGTTCGACGCCGCCGTGCGGGCTGTGGAGACCGTGGACACCTGCGTGGGCCGCGTGGTGGACGCCACCTTGAAAATGGGCGGCATCGCTATGATCACCGCCGACCACGGCAACGCCGAGCAGATGGTGGAGCCTGACGGCTCCCCCATGACCGCCCACACCACCAATCCCGTGCCCTTCATCCTCTGCGGTGCCGGCACGGAGCTGCGGAGCGACGGCCGCCTGGCGGACATCGCCCCCACTATTCTGGATGTGATGGGTCTGGCCTGCCCCGCCGAGATGGACGGCAAGACGCTCATCGTGAAATAAGTCCCAAAAACGGCGCCTTCGCAGGCGCCGTTTTTTATTTTTGTATGAAACCAGGAAATTTTGTCCATACTTCCCTCAGACTTCATTCTAGGGAGGGAAAATCATGGCAAACAAACTCAAGGGCATTTTGTCCGGCGCCGGGTTTTACGCCGTGCTGGGCATCTGCCTGGTGACAGCGGCGGTAGCCGGCTGGTTTTTGCTGCTGGACGACAGCGGCGGCACTGGGGAGGTGGAGACGCCTCCCGTGGAGGCTGCCGCGCCGGCGGAGGTGCCGGCGGAGCTCTCCGAAGCTCCGGCGGAGCCGGAGGTGCCGGAGACACCGCCTGAGCCGTCCGCCCAGGTGCCTGCCGCCGCCATGCCGGAGGTAAGCGTGCCGGAGCCGGAGGTGCCGGTGGTGGCGGAAGCGCCCCAGCTGGTGGTGTCGCCCCTCAGCGGAAAGGTGGTGGCCGCCTTCTCCGTGGACCAGCTGGTGTACAGCGAGACCATGGGGGACTGGCGGACCCATGACGGCATCGACATCTCCGCCCAGGCGGGCACCAAGGTCCTGGCCGCCAGCGCCGGCACAGTCCTGGCCGTGGAGGATGACGCCCTCATGGGCACCACCGTGACCCTGCGCCACAGCGGCGGCTACCAGACCACCTACGCCTGCCTCCAGGCCACCCCCGCCGTGGAGCAGGGGGACACCGTCACCGCCGGGCAGGTCATCGGCGCTGTAGGTACCACCGCCGCGGCGGAGAGCGCCCAGGGACCCCATCTGCATTTTTCCGTCACCAAGGACGGCGACGCGGTGGACCCGGAGGAATATCTGAACAAATAAGCGGCAAAGCGCCCCGGAACTTTCGTTCCGGGGCGCTTCAGGTTGTCGAAAAAAACTTTTCGACAGCCTGAGCAAGTTTTTCAGCACTTAGAAAGTTCTGAAAAACTTAGATTTAAGACGAAAGACACCCCTCCTGGGTTTCTTTCGTAACTATCTTCCTTCCCGCTTTCCGGCAATTCACTTTTTTCCGACAAGCTCAAGCGCCCCGGAACTTTCGTTCCGGGGCGCTTCTTTATAACAGTTTGCTTCAGGCAGCGGCGCCCTTCATCCGGGCGTTGGCGCTGCGGACGGTGCGCCGCAGGAAAATGGCACTGAGGGTGACGGAGGCAATTTCGGCAATGGGGAAGGACCACCACACCAGCTCCAGCCGCCCTGTCCGGGACAGGAGCCACGCCGCCGGCAGCAGCACCACCAGCTGACGGCATACGGAGACCACCATGCTGTACAGGGGATTGCCCACGGCCTGGCATACGGACCCGGCGATGATGCAGAAGCCCGCCAGCAGGAAGGAGATGCTGATGGTCCGCAGGGCGGGGACGCCGATGGCCGTCATCTCGGCGGAGGCGTCGAACAGGGACAGCAGCAGGCCGGGAATGGTCTGGAAAGCCAAAAAGCCCAGGCACATGATGCTCACGGCGGTGAAAATGGTCAGCCGCACGGTCTTCCACACCCGCTCCGGCCGGGCGGCGCCGTAGTTATAGGAAATAATGGGCACCATGCCGTTGTTCAGGCCGAACACAGGCATGAAAATAAAGCTCTGGATCTTGAAGTAGGCGCCGAACACCGCCGTGGCGGTGGGGGTAAACACAAAGAGGATCTTGTTCATGCCGAAGGTCATGACGGAGCCGATGGACTGCATGACGATGGAGGGAACGCCCACCCGGTAGATCTCCCGGGCCACCGTCTTGTCCCAGCGGATGAGCTTGGGCCGGATATGGATGTCGGGGTTTTTCTTCAGGTTCAGGAAGATGGCCAGCAGGGCCGCCGCGATCTGGCCCAGCACCGTGGCCACCGCCGCGCCGGCCACCTCCAGCCGGGGCATTCCGCACAGGCCGAAAATGAAGACGGGGTCCAGCACGATGTTGATGAGGGCGCCCACCAGCTGGGTGGTCATGGCCAGGACGGTCCGGCCCGTGGACTGGAGCAGACGCTCAAAGCAGAACTGGCTGAACAGGCCCACGGACAGTCCCAGGCAGATGCGGGTATAGGCGGCGCCCATCTCCACGATCTCCGGCACGCTCTTGGCCTGGGCCATGAAAAAGGCCCGGGAGAGGAAGATGCCGATGCAGGCGAATACCACGGCGTTGCACAGCGACAAAAAGATGCCAGCGCCGGCGGCCCGGTCGGCCATGTCCTGGCGCTTCTCACCCAGGGACCGGGACAGCAGGGCGTTGATGCCCACGGCGGTGCCGGCACCCACGGCGATCATCAGGTTTTGAAGAGGGAAGGCCAGGCTCACCGCGTTGAGGGCGTTCTCGCTGATGCGGGAGACGAATACGCTGTCCACCACATTGTACATCGCCTGTACCAGCATGGAGATCATCATGGGAACGGCCATGCTTGCCAGCAGCCGGCCTACGGGCAGAACGCCCATTTTGTTTTCCTGGGGTGCCGCACCGGCGGCGGGGGTCTGATCGTTCATTTCCGATGTTCCTTTCACGATATGATTCGCTTGGCAGAAAAAGGACGCGGCTCTTGCAGCCGCGCCTTTTTGCAGGTGCTTTGGGTGTTTTACTTTTTCAGTTCGCCGGTGGCCAGCTGCGTCAGATACGCGTTCAAGAATCCATCCAAGTCGCCGTCCATGACGCCGTCGATGTTGCCGGCGCACCCCATGCGCCTCTGGCGCCCGGGGACCCCGCATGGGACTCAAATGGCCGGGCGGAGCCCGCCCATTTCAAGGTTTTGCTCCGCAAAACGCTTGAACGCCGCACTTGCGGCGGAGACCATCCACATCGACTTACTTCTTCAGCTCGCCGGTGGCCAGCTGGGTCAGATAGGCGTTCAGGAAACCGTCTAAATCGCCGTCCATAACGCCGTCGATGTTGCTGGTCTCGTAGCCGGTGCGGGTGTCCTTTACCATCTGGTAGGGCATGAACACATAGGAGCGGATCTGGCTGCCCCATTCGATCTTCATCTGAACGCCCTTGATGTCGGAGATCTTCTCCGCGTGCTGCTGGGCCTTCAGCTCCAGGAGCTTTGCCCGCAGCATCTTCATGCAGTTGTCCTTGTTCTGGAACTGGCTGCGCTCCTGCTGGGACGCCACCACGATGCCCGTGGGCTTGTGGATAAGGCGGACGGCGGAGGAGGTCTTGTTGACGTGCTGGCCGCCGGCGCCGGAGGCCCGGTAGACCTGCATTTCGATATCCTCCTCCCGGATCTCCACGGAGTCGTCATCCTCCATCTCCGGCATGACCTCAATAGCGGCGAAGGAGGTCTGGCGGCGGGCGTTGGCGTCAAAGGGGGAGACGCGGACCAGGCGGTGGACGCCGTTCTCGCTCTTCAAAAGGCCGTAGGCGTTCTCACCCTCGATGGAGATGGCGGCGGACTTGATGCCGGCCTCGTCGCCGTCCTCATAGTCCAAAATTTTATAGACGAAGCCATGGCGCTCGGCCCAGCGGGTATACATGCGGTAGAGCATCTGGGCCCAGTCCTGGGCCTCGGTGCCGCCGGCGCCGGCGTGGAACTGCAAAATGGCGTTGGAGTTGTCATACTCGCCGGAGAGCAGGGTGGTCATCCGGGTCTCCTCCACCTTCTCCTCCAGGACTGTGAAGCCCTCCTTCAGTTCGGCCAGCAGCTCCTCGTCCTCAGCCTCCTGGCCCATCTCGCAAAGGGCGGTGAGGTCCTCCCACTCTCCGATGAGCTTCTCCTGCCGGGCCACCTTGTTTTGCAGCTGCTTTAAGCGCATCTGCACCTTCTGAGACCGCTCCAGGTCGTTCCAGAAGCCGTCCTGGGCGGTCTCCTCCTCCAGCCGAGCCGCCTCCTGCCGTGCGCTCTCAATGTCCAGCGCGGCGGACAGCTTGTCCAGCTCGGGTCCCAGGTCCCGGAGCTTCTGCTTGTATTCATCGTACTCGATCAAAGCCATGGCGATTCTCCATTCACTGAATTTCATTAGCCATAGTATTATAACGAAAGAAAGTTTTTTTGTAAAGAAAAACGTGCAAAACCGCTGAAAATTCCGCACATTCCCCTTTCTCTCCAGCAGCGGCTGCCGGCCTGCGGGATTTTTTCTCCGGCGGCTTCCGGAAAAGAGTGGTTGTTCATAATTTGTTCATGATTTCAAAGGGCTTTTCCGATATGGTACAGGTAGAGAGGAAGCAACAACTTCGCGACCATAAATGGAGGGAAACATGAAGAGTAATTGGAAGAAAAAGCTATCGGCCTTCCTGCTGGCCCTGACGCTGATCGTCGGGCTGATGCCCACCGCCCTGGCGGCGGACTGCGGCCATAACAACTGGAGCACCTGGCAGAAGCTGAACGACCAGCAGCACCAGCGCACCTGCCTGACCAGCGGCTGTACCGGCATTCAGACGGCCAACCACCAGTGGTCCTCCGTTTATGAAAAAGACGCCGTTTCCCACTGGAAGAAATGCTCCGACTGCGGCGCCCAGACCACCCACGAGGCCCATGTGTACAGCGGCACCATGAAGTACGACGCCAACAACCACTGGGACCAGTGCTCCGTCTGCGGCTACCAGGACAACCTGGGGGGCCATGTGGACCTGAATAGCGACGGCAAGTGCGATACCTGCGGCTATACCACGGGCACCGCCACCATCACCGTCACTTTCATGAACGGCACGAAGACCTTCAAGACCCAGAGCGTGAAAAAGGGCTCCGCCCCCTCCGCGCCCGGCACGCCGTCCAAATCCAGCAGCGGCAGCAAGACCTACACCTTCAAGGGCTGGACCACCAAGGACCCCGGCTCCTCCGCCCTGTACAGCGGCCAGAGCTATCTGACCTCCTCCCAGGTGGCCAAGACCACCCTGAACGCCAACACCACGTATTATGCCCTGTACACCTCCTCCAGCAGCAGCGGCGACATTTCCTATAAGGTCTCCGCCGGAGAGAGCGTGACCTTTGACCGCTCCGATTTCAAGGAGCTGTATGAGGACGCCTGCGGCGGCAAGTTCGACTACGCCGTCTTCACGCCGGACAGCTCCTATAAGAGCTCCTACGGCTCCTTCTACTTCGACTACGACGGCAAGGAGGAGGAGAAGATCGCCAAGAGCGACATGGATGACTACGAGTTCGAGTACTCCAAGACCGCCGATTATCCCATCGGCAGCCTCAGCTTCGTGGCCGCTGAAGACGCCTCCGACCACACCATCGCCCTCAGCTGCACCCTCTACGGCGACGATGACGATGTGGAGGCTTCCGTGACTGTGAAGATCGGCAAGGGCAGCGGCGCCTCCAGCAAGGCCGACCTGGTGCTGGAGGTGGACCCCGACGACGCGGTGACTTTTGACCGCACCGACTTCAAGGATCTCTTTGAGGACGAGTGTGACGATACCTTCCGCACTGTCATCTTTACCGGCAGCGACAACCTGACCTCCTCCGTGGGCCTTCTGTACTTCGACTACGACGGCAAGGAAGAGGAGAAGCTCACCAAGAACAGCCTGGACGACTACGAGTTTGAGTACTCCAAGAGCGGCGACTACCCCATCAGCAAGCTGTCCTTCCTGGCGGACGAGGATGCCGACGGCGAAGTGGTCACTCTGGAATTCACCCTGTACGGCGACGATGAGACCCTGGACGGCGTGCTGGAGATCCGCATCGGCGATGTGGAGGTCAGTGAGGAACAGGGCGACATCAACTACACCGTGGCCGCCGGCGACACGGTGGCCTTTGACCGGGCGGACTTCAACAAGTTCTTCAAGGAGGAGTACTCCAAGACCGTCCGCTATGTCACCTTCTATCCCGATAATTCCTACAAGTCCGCCGACGGCGCCATTTACTTCGATTACGACGGCAAGAAGGAGGAGAAGTTCTCCAAGACGGACCTGGAGGACGAATCGTTCTATTACAGCTCCGACGATTACGGCGACTACGCCCTGGCGGATCTGAGCTTCGTGGCGGACGAGGACTTTGACGAGGCCCTGAGCCTGGAGTTCCGGGCCTGGTACGACGAGGACACCTACGTGGACGGTGTGCTGGTCATCTCTCCCGACAGCGAGAGCGCCAACGGCGAGACCTCCATCTCCGGCAAGGGCGCCGCTGACATCCGCTATTTCACCACGTACAGCAGCTCCGTGCAGCTGAACCTCAACGACTTTGCCCGGTTTTTGAAGCAGTCCTACCCCAGCAGCACGCTGGAGTATGTGAAGATCACCGCCGTGCCCACCTCCGGCAGCCTGTACTATAATTACTACGGCACCAGCAAATACGGCGATTCCAAGGTCCGTCTGGCCGCCGACAACTGCAAGGACTACAAGTTCTACTTCAGCCCCGGCAGCACCAAGGACTGCGCCCTCAGTGAGCTGACCTTCATTCCCAACGGCTTCAACTACTGCCCCAGCATCTCCTTCACCGCCTACGGCAGCGGCTCCAAGTCCGTGTCCGGCAGCATCCTCATCAGCGTCACCCTGGACTCCATGTCCGAGGTCTACGGCGTCACCCCCAAGGGCACCGCCGTCACCTTCCCCGCCAGCGCCATCTCCAGCGCCGTTTCCAAGGGCACCGGGCTGACCCTGGGCAGCATCCGCCTGCTGGCGCTGCCCTCCTCCAGCCAGGGCACCATCCAGCTGACCAACGGCACCAAGGCTGACACCTCCACGCTGTATGCGTACAGCGGCACCGGCACCAGCAAGATCTCCAATCTGCAGTTCGTGCCCGCCAGCGGCTTCACCGGCTCCGTGGAGATCCCTTATGTGGCCTACAACACCAGCGGCAACGCCGTCGCCATGGGCAAGTTCTCCCTGGGCGTGGTGAGCTCCATCCCCAAGTTCTCCGACGTGACCTCCTCCACCTGGTGCTATAAGTATGTGGTGGAGATGTGCGACGCCGATGTCATCGACGGCTATACCAACGGCACCTTCCGCCCCAACAACACCGTCACCTACGGCCAGGCCCTGAAGCTCATCATGCTGGCCGCCGGCTACCCCGTTCAGGAGAAGACCGGCACCCACTGGGCCAGCGGCTATCTGACCAAGGCCAAGGCTGACAAGCTCATCAGCGGCACCGTGGACCTGGACGCGCCCATCACCCGCCTGGTCGTGGCGCAGATCGCCGCCAAGGCCATGGAGCTGAACACCTCCGACCTCTCCAGTGTCAAACCCTTCACCGACACCTCTGATGTGTATGTGCAGGCGCTGAGCGCCGCAGGCATCGTGGAGGGCTACTTCTCCGGCGGTACCAGCACCTTCCGCCCCAGCAACACCCTGACCCGGGGCCAGGTGTCTGCCATCGTCTGGCGCATGAAGAATTACAACGGCTGAGCATTTGCAAAAACCACCCCCGGGACTTTCGTCCCGGGGGTGGTTTTTGCGGCTTTGCCTCCGCCGCTCGGCCGCAAACCCAGTGAAACGGATCGCGGCCGAAAGCGAGGAGCAGCAGAATGAGCGCGGGACGAGTTTTGATGTGAAGCATAAAAACTCGTCGCAAGCGATATGACGCTTGCGACGAGCTGGAGCGGCTAATGGGAGTCGAACCCACCTATGCAGCTTGGGAAGCTGCCGTTCTACCGATGAACTATAGCCGCATGTCTGGAGGCTATTATAGCAGGCCTTTTCAAAAATTGCAACCGGAAAAATGTCGTGCCCTGCCGCCGCTTCATAAATCGCGTTTTCCTTGCGTCCTCTCATAACCTTATGTTATCATGGAGCTGGAAACAAATCAAAAAGCAGGAGGGACCCTTTATGATCACAGTCAGAGGCGGCGCGGATAAGCGCATGGCCACCCTTTCCAATGGCAGCTGCACCTATTACGCGGATGTCCCGGTGGAGAGCGGCGGCACAGGCCTGTATCCCCGGCCGGGCGAATACCTGATGTCCGCTTTCGCCGCCTGCATGAACATGACCACCCGGGGACTTTTGAACGAGCGGAACGCCTCTTATGAGGAAGTGGTCACAAAGGTGGAGCTGGACCGCTCCGACCTGGACCATCTCACGTTTTTCTATCAGACGGAGATCATCGGCGATGTGCCGGAGGAGATCCGGCAACAGGTCCTGCGGGAGGCCGAAAACTGCGATGTCTGCCGGATGCTGCGGGCGGAAAAAACATTTCTGCCCCTGGACGCCCTGAACAAATAACGCCGCAACCGTCCCCGCGGGCCTCTGTGCCCGCGGGGACGGTTCCCGTATTCCCGCTTGTCATGACCGTCCTTCTTTTTTCATACAGTTTACCATCTGTTGATAAGGGGGATCACCATGAAAAAATTCCTTGCCGTTCTGGGCGCGGCGCTGGTGCTGACCACCGGCGCGGGCGCCATTGAGGTGTCGGCGCCCTCGGCGCTGCTGATGGAGAAGGAGACCGGCACCGTGCTGTTCGCCAAGGACGAGCACGCCCGCCTGGAGCCCGCCAGCGTCACAAAGATCATGACGCTGCTGCTGGTGATGGAGGCCATCGACAGCGGCCAGCTCAGCTACGACACCGTGATCACCGCCTCCGCCCACGCCTGCTCCATGGGCGGCAGCCAGATCTGGCTGAAGGAGAACGAGCAGATGACCGTGGACGATATGCTCAAGGCTGTGTGCGTGGTATCCGCCAACGACTGCGCCGTGGCCCTGGCGGAGCAGGTGGCCGGCAGCGAGGAGGCCTTTGTGGAGCGGATGAACCAGCGGGCAGCGGAGCTGGGCATGGGGGACACCACCTTCCAAAACGCCACCGGCCTGCCGGCGGAGGGCCATCTCACCTCCGCCTACGACATCGCCCTCATGAGCCGGGAGCTCATCTCAAAGCACCCGGATATCCGCCGCTACACCACCATCTGGATGGACACCCTGCGAAACGGCGCCTCGCAGCTGGTGAACACCAACAAGCTCATCCGCTTCTACGAGGGCGCCACGGGGCTGAAGACCGGCTCCACCGACAGCGCCTTGTACTGCCTGTCCGCCACGGCGGAGCGGGACGGCATGGAGCTCATCTCCGTCATCATGAAGGGTGCCTCCTCCGCCCAGCGGTTCGAGGACGCCAAAGCCCTTCTCAGCTACGGTTTTTCCACCTACGCACTGAAAACCATCGTACCGGAGGAGGCCCTGCCGCCTGTGCCGGTAGAGCTGGGGACCCAGGCCACCGTGCAGCCGGTGCTGGGGGAGGGGAACGTGCTGCTGCTGGAAAAGGCCCGGGCCGGCGGCCTGACCCAGACCGTGGAGCTGGTGGATTCCGTGGCGGCGCCGGTGGAGGCCGGAGACCGGCTGGGGACCCTCACCGTGACGGCGGGGGAGGAGACCGCGGCGGAGATCCCTATCCTGGCGGGAGAGACGGTGCCCCGTGTCACATTTTCCCAGATGCTGCGGCGGCTGCTGCGCACCGCGTTTCTGGCGGGATGAGGCGTTTTTGTCAAAACACGACTGTTTTCTCTTGCCGTTGCCGCGGCGGGATGGTATACTTTTCCTAAGATATTCCATCCAGGCGGCCGGGCCGCCAAAACAAATGAAAGGACTTGTTTCTATGCTGGATGTCAAGCTGTTCCATATGAAATCCTTCCTGCCCATGCCTTACGAGGAGGCGCTGGCTCCCCGCCTGAAGCACGCCCATGAAAAGCTCCAGAACGCCAGCGGTGCCGGCGGCGAGTTCACCGGCTGGGTCCATCTGCCCCGCAGCTATGACCGCGCCGAGTTCGCCCGCATCAAGCAGGCCGCCGCCAAGATCCAAAGCGACTCCCAGGCCCTGGTGGTCATCGGCATCGGCGGGTCCTACCTGGGTGCCCGGGGCGTCATCGACTGCCTGTGCTCCCCCAACTACAACCTGAAAAAGAAAAACACCCCCAATGTCTATTTCGCCGGCAACGGCCTGTCCGCCGACGCCCTTCAGGAAATTCTAGAACTGGTGGAGGATGTGGATTTCTCCGTGAACGTCATCTCCAAATCCGGCACCACCACGGAGCCCGCCGTGGCCTTCCGCTTCTTCCGGGAGGCGCTGGAGAAGAAGTACGGCAAGGAGGGCGCCAAGAGCCGCATTTACGCCACCACCGACAAGAGCCGCGGCGCTTTGAAGTCCCTGGCGGACGCCGAGGGCTGGGAGACCTTCGTGGTGCCCGATAACGTGGGCGGCCGGTACAGCGTGCTGACCGCTGTGGGCCTGCTGCCCATCGCCGTCGCCGGCGTGGACATCGAAGCCCTGATGCGGGGCGCCGCCCAGATGATGGACCGCTGCGCCGAGGCCTCCTACGACTGCCCCGCCTGGCGCTATGCCGCCATCCGCTACGAGCTGTACCGCTCCGGCCGCTCCGTGGAGCTGCTGGCCTGCTATGACCCTGCCTTCCGCTTCATGCTGGAGTGGTGGAAGCAGCTGTACGGCGAGAGCGAGGGCAAGGACGACAAGGGCCTGTTCCCCGCCAGCGTGGAGTTCACCGCGGACCTCCACTCCATGGGCCAGTACATCCAGGAGGGCAAGCGCCTTATGTTCGAGACCGTGGTGCGCCTGGGCGCCTCTGAAAACCGCCTGGCCGTGCCCCGGGACGAGGCCGACGGCGACGGTCTGAACTTCCTGGCCGGCACCGATATGGACTTCATCCGGGACCGCGCCATGGAGGGCACGCTGCTGGCCCACACGGAGGGCGGCGTCCCCAACATCATCGTGGAGGCCGACGGCAAGACCGCCGAGGGCCTGGGCCAGCTCATCTACTTCTTTGAGTACGCCTGCGGCCTGTCCGGCTACCTGCTGGACGTGAACCCCTTCGACCAGCCCGGCGTGGAGGCCTACAAGAAAAACATGTTCGCCCTCCTGGGCAAGCCCGGCTACGAGGACCGGAAGGCGGATCTGGAGGCCAAGCTGGCGGAGTAACGGCGGCGTTTGACAAGCGCCGCTTGCCCAGGAGCCGCCGCGTAAGCGGCGTACGAGCGTTTTGGCCCCCGGCCAAAACCCCGGACCTGACGGGATTCACTCCCGGCAGGTCAAGTCCTATCCGAGGGGCCCCCATGGGACCGGTCCCATGGGGAGGCAAGCCCGGCTATGAGGACCGGAAGGCAGATCTGGAGGCCAAGCTGGCGGAGTGATCTCACGGCTTTCCCGCCAAAATGACGGTTCACTGTCAATATTACATTATGAACAAAGTTTGAATTTGCTTTTTTGCATTGTCTTTTACAAATTCTTATGGTATGCTGAACATAGCAATCTATCCCTTTCCCCCGGCGATTCTATTAGTGAGACAGGAGTGATTTATTATGGTCAGACTGATTATGGGCGTCAAGGGTTCCGGCAAGACCAAGCAGCTCATTGAACTGATCAACAACGCGGCGAAGGACGAGCCCGGCAACGTGGTTTGCATCGAGGCTAACCGCAACATGATGTACGATATCCATTATCATATTCGCTTGATCGACGCTCAGGAATACCGGCTGAGCAGCTATGAGCTGCTGCGCGGCTTTATCAGCGGCCTGTACGCTGGTAACTATGACATCTCCCATGTGTTTATCGACAATCTTTGCAAGATCGTTGGCGGGGAAGTGTGCAACGAGACGGAGACCTTCCTGAACTGGCTGGATGCCTTCGGCGAGCAGAACGGCATCAAGTTCACCACCACCATCAGCGCGGACGCATCTGCCGCCACTGACGGGATGCAGAAGTATCTGTGAATCGGAAAAGAAAGAGGAGGGCGCTGCCCTCCTCTTTTTCACCCTTTGCTAGCACTCCGGCGTGCCCCCGGGCACGCCGGAATTCTTTTACCGCAGTCCCTCCAGCACGTCAGCGGACATGGCATCCATATCGCTGAGGCAGATCTGGTCCACGCCGAAAAAGGCGCACATCTGCCGCCGGGCCTCCGCCGCTTGGCGGTCCAAATACCACACCGTCACGGTGTTGCCCTGCATCTTCTGCACCAGATAGGCACAGGCGTAGCGGCTGGAATAATAGGACTCCGTGTTCTGTTTGTCCGCCAGCAGCTCCGCGATCTCGCCGCTGTCGGCGTTGGAGACCCGCTTTCCGTTTTTCCACTGGCTGCCGGCTGTGGTCAGCAGCAGCGAGAGCTTCCCCGCCGGGACGGTGCCCTTCAGTTCCGCCAGGGCGTAGTACACTTCCTCCATGGGCTCCAGCGGCGCGACGGTAAAGCCGTCCGCCGTTTTCTGGTACGGCGCCACCCACAGGACCAGCTGGTCCGCTGCTGCCGCCAGGGCGGCGTAGTCATAGGCACTGTACGTTTTGCCCTGCCAGGCGGGAGCCTCCGCCGTCACATACAGCAGCTTTTCCCCCAGCTTTTCCCCCAGGGCGGCCACGGTTTCCGTCAGGGCGGTCCGGCGGTTGTCCGCCAGCTGGGGAAGGTCCAGGTACACGCCGTCATAATCCGCTGATGCCTGGGCCAGGGCCTCCGCGATCTCCACGGGTTTTCCCTGCAAGGCGGTGCTGCCGCCGGTCACATGGAGCAGGGCCTTGGCTCCGGCGGCGCGGGCCGCGGAGCACAGGGTCTCCGCCCGTTCCGCGGAGGGGCCTGTCACCTGGACCCGGCCGGCGGCAAGGGCGAGGCGTCCGCCGGTGATGGCCACCGCCTCATAGCCGCTCCAGTCGCCGGCACCGCCGGCGGCGATGCCCACCAGGGAGGGTGCGGCGGCGCGGTATTTGTCGTACACCCGCATGAGCATGACCGCCGCCTGCTCCCGGGTGGCGGTGCGGTCGGGGGAAAAGGTGGCGGCGGAGGTGCCGTTGACGATGCCCAGCTCATAGGCCATGGAGATATAGCCCACATTGGTGCTCACATCCGTAAAGGGCATGGGCAGGCCCTGGGCCAGGCCGGCGATGGCGCCCCATCCCAGAGCCCGCACCAGCATGACCGCCATCTCCTCCCGGGTGATGGGGTCCTGGGGGCGGAAATTCTCCGTCTGCCGGGTGATGGCGCCGTGGGCGTAGGCGGTCTCCACCGCGCTGAAATACCAGGCGCCGGTATCCTGCACGTCAGCATAGGTGCCTGCCTCCGGCGTTTCCATATCCCAGCCAAACAGGCGGCACAGCACCACGGTAAAGGCGGCCCGGGTCATCTGATGGCCCATGCCGAAGCGGGTGGAGGTCTCCCCCTGGAAAAGGCCCAGCTCCACGCAGCGGCGGATGTCCGCCGCCGCCCAGCTGTCCGCCGGGACATCCGTAAACCCCGTGGACACGGCCCCGGCGGGCACGGTGCCCACCAGCATAGCCGCCAGCAGGAGGCAGGCCAGTGACCGGCCAATGAATCGTCTCATGTGTCGTTTCTCCTTTTTTGCGGAAATTTCACGATGGCATTGTATCAAAATTTGGCAGATCAGTCAAACAAAGCCTGTCGAACCCCGGGATTCCGCCGCAATTTCAGAGATTTGGGAACACATTTTTTCTTTACCTGGCGCCGCTGGTCTGCTATACTAGAATAGTTATCGTGGATTCTTATGCCCAAAAAATGACTCTTGAAAGGAGGGACCGCCTGTGAAATTCAAAAAATGGACCATCGGCACGCCGAAAGAGCAGGATGTGGCCCTCCTGCGCAGCGCCGGATACCCGTATCTGCTGTCCACGGTGCTGGCCGCCCGGGGCATCTCCACCGTGGAGGACGCCGCGGAATTTTTGGACCGGGAACGCTCCCTGACCATCTCCCCCATGCTCATGCGGGACATGGACAAGGCGGTGGAGCGCATCCAGCGGGCCATCGCCGGCGGCGAGACCGTGGCCGTGTTCGGCGACTATGATGTGGACGGCATCACCTCCACGGTGCTGCTGATGGATTATCTGAAAAGCTGCGGCGTGAAGTGCCTGCGCTACATCCCCCGGCGGATCGAGGACGGCTACGGCCTCTCCCGCGACGCCATCCAGGGGCTCCACGACCAGGGCGCCACCCTGATGATCACCGTGGACTGCGGCATCACCGGCAACGAGGAGGTGGCCTTTGCCCGCTCCCTGGGCATGGATGTGGTGGTGACGGACCACCACGAATGCAAGGAGACGCTGCCTGACGCCGTGGCGGTGGTGGACCCCCACCGTCCTGACTGCCCCTATCCCTTTAAGCACCTGGCCGGCGTGGGCGTGGCGCTGAAGCTGGTGCTGGCCCTGGGCGGTGAGAGCCGGGAGGACGCCCTGTTCGCCCGGTACTGCACCCTGGCGGCCATCGGCACCGTGGCCGACGTCATGCGCATGGAGGGGGAGAACCGCACCATCGTCTCCTGCGGCCTGGAGGCTCTGCCCCACACGGATTTTGTAGGCGTTCACGCCCTGTTGAAAGAGGCGGGCCTGCTGGGCAAGCCCATCACCTCCATCCAGATCGGCTTCGTCCTCTCTCCCCGCATCAACGCCGCCGGCCGCATGGGCAAGGCGGACCTGGCCGCCGACCTGCTGGAGACCTCCGACCCCGCCCGGGCGGAGGAGCTGGCCCGGCAGCTGTGCGACCTGAACCGGGAGCGCCAGGCGGTGGAGCAGGCCATCTGCGCCGACGCCGTCAGCAAAATTCAAAATCTGCGCAGCGAGGAGCGCTCCGCCCTGGTCCTCTCCAGTGAGAACTGGCACCAGGGCGTGGTGGGCATCGTGGCCTCCCGCCTCAGTGAAAAATACTCCTGCCCCAGCTTTATGATCCACCTGAAGGACGGCACGGGCAAGGGCTCCTGCCGGTCCTACGGCGGGTTCAACCTCTTTGCGGCCCTGGAGTCCTGCGCCGACCTGCTGGACGGCTTCGGCGGCCATGAGCTGGCGGCGGGCTTCACCATTCCGGAGGCCAATATCGACGCCTTCCGCCAGCGGATGAACCGCTATGTCCGCTCCGCCTCCGGCGGAGAGCTGCCTGTCAGCTCCCTGGACATCGACGCCGCCATCACCTGCCCCGGCGACGTGTCTCTGTCGGAGGTGGAGCACCTGAGCCAGCTGGAGCCTTACGGCGCCGGGAATCCCCGGCCCACCTTCGCCCTGCTGGGCGCCACGGTGGACGCCGTCCAGTCCGTGGGCCAGGGCAAGCATTTGAAGCTGCGGCTCTCCAAGGGCACCTGCCGGTTTGACGCCATTTTCTTCTCCGTGACGGAGGCCGAGTGCGGCGTTGCCGCCGGTATGCGGGTGGACGCCGCCTTCTACCTCCAGGCCAACACCTTCCGGGGCAACACCACGCTGCAATTGCAGCTCATCGACATCCGGCCCTCCCTGACCCCCAGCCGCCACGAGGCGGCGGACCTGGAGCTTTTGGACCGGCTGGTGGCCGGCACGCCCCTCACCGCCCAGGAGACCGCCCGCCTGAGCGCCTCCCGGGAACAGTTCGGCACCTACTGGGTGCTGCTGGAGCGGCGGCTCCGCCAGGGGAAGGCGGAGGAGGACCAGCTGCCCTTCCTGCGGCAGCTGGCGGCCCAGGCCGGCGGCAGCGAGACCTTTCTCCGGGCGGGGCTTGCCCTGCTGGTCTTTGATGAGCGGGGGCTTTTGTCCGTGAGCCGGGACGGCGGGCGGCTGACCCTGTGTCTCAATCCCATTCAGGGGAAGGTGGACCTGTTCGCCTCTCCCTATCTCTCCCGGCTGCGCGGCGGCGCGGCCAATCGGAACTGAGGTGACGTTGTATGACCATTCAGGAACAGTACGAAAATCTGGAAAAGACCATACGGATGTATAATCCTGCCGCGGACTTTGCCCAGATCCGGGCGGCTTTCGAGTACGCCGATCAGTGCCACGATGGCCAAAAGCGCAAAAGCGGCGAGCCCTATATCATCCACCCCCTGGCCGTGGCCCAGATCGTGGCGGAACAGAAGCTGGACTCCGAGTCCATCATGGCCGCCCTGCTCCACGATGTCATCGAGGACACCCCCGCCACCCACGAGGATGTGGAAAAGCTGTTCTCTCCCACCATCGCCAACCTGGTGGAGGGTGTCAGCAAGCTGACCCGTATCCAGTACGCCACCAAGGAAGACGAGCAGATGGAGAACCTGCGGAAAATGCTCATCGCCATGAGCAAGGATATCCGCGTCATTCTCATCAAGATCTCCGACCGGCTCCACAATATGCGGACCATGGAGTACCAGTCTCCGGCCAAGCAGAAGCAAAAGTCCCTGGAGACCATGGAGATCTACGCCCCCATCGCCCACCGGCTGGGCATGCAGCGCATCAAGTGGGAGCTGGAGGACCTGTCTTTAAAATACCTGGACCCCATCGGCTACGAGGAGATCGTCTCCAAGCTGGATGAAAAGCACCAGGAATATGAGGCCTTCATGCAGCGGACCCAGGTCCAGATCGACGACCGGCTGAACGAGCTGGGCATCGAGCATATCGTCTACGGCCGCATGAAGCACCCCTACTCCATCTACCGGAAGATGTTCAACCAGAACAAGTCCCTGGACGAGATCTTCGACCTGTTCGCCTTCCGGGTCATCGTGGAGAATGTGGGTGACTGCTATAACGTGCTGGGCGTCATCCACGACATTTACAAGCCCATTCTGGGCCGGTTCAAGGACTATATCGGCACCCCCAAGCCCAACGGCTACCAGTCTCTCCACACCACGGTCGTCGGCGGCGACGGCATCCCCTTTGAGGTGCAGATCCGCACCCGGGAGATGCATGAGGTGGCCGAGTACGGCGTGGCCGCTCACTGGAAATACAAGCAGGGGGGCCAGGGCGCCGGCACGGAGGGCCGCTACGAGTGGGTCCGCCGCCTGCTGGAAAACCAGGAGGGCGCCGACGCCGAGGAGTATATCCACTCCCTGAAGATCGACATGTTCTCTGACGAGGTATTTGTCTTCACCCCCAACGGTGACGTGCAGAACCTGCCCGCCGGCGCCACCCCCATCGACTTTGCCTACGCCATCCACTCCGCTGTGGGCAACCACATGGTGGGCGCCAAGGTCAACAACCGCATCGTCACCTTCGACCATGTCTTGAAAAACGGCGACATCGTGGAGATCCTCACCTCCAAATCCGCCAAGGGCCCCAGCCGGGACTGGATGAGCATCGCCAAGTCCAGCGAGGCCCGCAGCAAGATCCGCCAGTGGTTCAAAAAGGAGAAAAAGGACGAAAACATCGCCAACGGCCGCTCCGCCTTTGAAGCGGAGCTGAAGCACTGCGGCATCGCCATGCGGGATGTCATCTCCGCGGATACCCTGCCCCTGCTGCTGAAAAAGGTGTCCTATCCCACCCTGGATGACCTGTATGCCGCCATCGGCTACGGCGGTTTCACCGCCCAGAAGGCCGTCAGCCGGATGCAGGGGGAGCTGCAGCGCATCGCCAAGCAGCGCCAGGCGGAAAAACTGGCCGTGGAGGTCACCGAATCAAAGTCCGCCAAGCCGGAGGAGGTCAAATCCCCGGCGCCCAAGCGGGTGAAAAGCGAGCAGGGCATCATTGTGGAGGGGCTGGACAACTGCCTGGTGAAGTTCTCCAAGTGCTGCACCCCCGTCCCCGGCGATGAGATCATCGGCTTCATCACCCGGGGCTACGGCGTGTCCGTCCACCGGGCGGACTGCCCCAACGCCACCCTGGCCAAGCGCACCGCTCCCGGCCAGGAGGGCCGCTGGATCAAGGTCTCCTGGGGCTCCGACACCAACGAGAGCTACCCCACCACCCTGGATGTCATCTGCAAGGACCGGGCCAACCTGCTGCTGGATATCTCCGCCGCGCTGTCCACCACCAACACCTTCGTGCTGGGCATCAACACCCGCAGCACCGAGGACGGTTTCGCCATCTGCCGGCTGGAGGTCCGCATCCGGGACGGTGTGCAGCTCCAGGCGGTCATGAACAAGCTGAACCAGATCTCCGGCGTTTTGAAGGTCACGCGGCCCGCGGGATGATCCTATCAAGAGGGGGCGGGCCCCTCTTGAGACTCTCCCCCCAGCCCGCTGCGCCGCACTCGTTTCACCCGCACACTTGCGAACTGCAAAGAATATTTTGGCTGATTAAGAAAAAGGAGAACGCATATGCGCGCTGTTGTTACCCGTGTTCACCACGCCTCCGTCACCATTGACGGTCAGGTCAACGGCCAGATCGGCCAGGGCTTTCTGGTGCTGCTGGGCGTCGGCCCCAACGATACCCATGACACCGCCGTGAAGCTGGCGGACAAGATCTGCAACCTGCGGGTATTTGAGGATGAAAACGACAAGATGAACCTGAACCTGGAGCAGGTGGGGGGGAGCCTTTTGGTCATCTCCCAGTTCACCCTGTACGCCGACACCTCCTCCCGCCGCCCCGGCTTCTCCGGCGCCGCTAAGCCCGATCTGGCCATCCCCCTGTACGAGGACTTCATGGCCCGCTGCCGGGAGCGGGGCTTTACCGTGGAGCACGGAGAGTTCGGCGCAAAAATGGAAGTGGATTCCCTGAACCACGGCCCTGTCACCATCCTGTTTGACACGGACCGGCCCTGAGCCTTTTTGGGAGGTCATTATGGAAATCAAAACCTTACAGGTCGGTCCCATCGGGACCAACTGCTATCTTCTCTGCGATGAAACAGAACATCGCTGCGCCGTCATCGACCCCGGCGGAGACCCCCTGATGGTGGCCGCCGCCGTGAAGGACACCGGCTGCGTCCCCGCCGCCATTTTGCTGACTCACGGGCACTACGACCACACCGGCGCCGTGGCGGACCTTCAGGCCAAGTGGCCCCAGGTGCCCGTGTACCTGAACCGCCGGGACCAGTACGAGGGCGACGCCTACCTCCAGCAGCTGTTCCCCCCGGTGGCGGACACCCGGAGCTACGATGAGGACGACACCATCGCCGTGGGCGGCCTGACCCTATCCGTCCTGGCCACTCCCGGCCACAGCGAGGGCGGCGTCACCCTCCGGTGCGGAGACGCGCTTTTCTGCGGGGATACCCTGTTTGCCGGCTCCTGCGGCCGGACGGACTTCCCCGGCGGCAGCGTGAAAAAAATCATGGCCTCGCTGAAGCGGCTGGGGAGCCTGGAGGGGGACCTGACCGTGTACCCCGGCCACATGGAGCCCAGCACCCTGGAGCGGGAGCGGGCCTGGAACCCCTATCTCCGCCAGGCCATGAACGGATAAGGAACGGATATGAAACTGGAATTGAGAGGCCACGACGAGCGGTACGTGGTGGAGCAGAGCCTCATGAACCTGTTCCCCGGG
Organism: Clostridiales bacterium; assembly: GCA_004558115.1. Taxonomy (GTDB): domain Bacteria; phylum Bacillota; class Clostridia; order Oscillospirales; family Oscillospiraceae; genus Oscillibacter. The sequence continues at coordinate 32,006 of SFDT01000012.1, forward strand.
GAAAAGCCCGTCTACGAGCCCATTTTGCCCGGGGATGACATCTGGGCCATCGTGTCCCTGCGGGAGGAGGCGGCGCGGTGCCATGTGACCGTGGAGCTGAGCTTCCACGGCAAGGCGCTGCCGTACAGCTACGGCTGTCCCCTCTCCGGCACGGATTTTGAAAAGGAGGGCCAGCGGCGCCACGCCATCGGAGCCGCCTTTTTCCTGGCGGCCCGGGCCCTCACCGGCGTGACGCCTCCCTGGGGCATGCTCACCGGCGTCCGGCCCGACAAGCCCGTCACCTGGGCCCTTTCGGAGGGCAAAAGCCCCGCCCAGGCCCAGGCCATGCTGGAGAACGAATATTTTGTTACTTCCGACCGGGCCGCTTTAGCGGTGGAGACCGGCGCCCAGGCCCTCCGGGCCGCCCGGGGGCTGGCGCCCCGGGACATCGCCGTGTACGTGGGCATTCCCTTCTGCCCCACCCGCTGCGCCTACTGCTCCTTTGTGAGCCAGTCGGTGGAAAAGAGCTTTTCCCTGGTGCCGCCCTATGTGGACGCCCTGGTGGAGGAGATCCGCTCCGGTGGGAAAATGGTGCGGGAGCAGGGCCTGCGGTGCCGGGCCTTTTACATGGGCGGCGGCACCCCCACCACGCTGACAGCGGAGCAGATGGACCGGGTGCTGACGGCCTTTGAGGAGTCCTTTGACCGCTCCGCCTGTGACGAGGTCACCGTGGAAGCCGGCCGGCCCGACACCATCACCGCCGAAAAGCTGGCGGTGTTGAAGGCCCACGGGGTGGACCGGGTGTCCGTGAATCCCCAGACCATGGAGGACCATGTCCTCCGGGCCATCGGCCGCCGCCACACCGCCGCGGAGCTGTCCGCCGCCATGGAGCTGGTGGCGAAATACGGTTTTCCCCATGTGAATATGGACCTCATCGCGGGCCTGCCGGAGGATACGCCGGAGGGCTTCCGCCGGTCTCTGGATACCTGCATCGCCTTTGGCACGGACAATGTCACCGTGCACACCCTGGCTTTGAAAAAGGGCAGCCGTATCCTGCTGGAGGGGCTGCGGATCCCCTCCCCCGAGTCGGTGGCGGAGATGCTGGATTACGCCGCCCCCACCCTCCGCGCTGCGGGCTTTGCCCCCTACTACCTGTACCGGCAGAAGTATATGTCCGGCAGCTTTGAGAATATCGGCTGGAGCCGCGGCGGCGCCCAGTGCCTGTACAACATCTATATCATGTCGGAGCTGTGCTCCATTTTGTCCTTCGGCGCCGGCGGGTCCACAAAAATGGTGGAGCCGGGCACCAACCACATCGAGCGGGTATTCAACCTGAAATATCCCAAGGAATACACGGAACGCCCGGAAAAGGGCATCGCCAACCAGGCGGCTTTCGCCGCGTTCTACAACAACCTGGATCTTTGAAAGGAGCGTTTTCTATGGCGTATTCTCTGAAGCAGCTGAATGAAGGCATCCGCAGCGACCCGCAGGCCTTCGTGGACGAGTGCGACGCCGCTTTCCACAAAAAGGTGGAGACCGCGGCCCAGAAGATCGCCGGCCACCGGGCCGAGTCCCGCATCATCCTGCTGTCCGGCCCCTCCGGCTCCGGCAAGACCACCACGGCCCTGAAGATCGAGGAGCAGCTGGAAAAAATGGGTATCCAGACCCACACGGTGTCCATGGACAATTATTTCAACACCATCGACCCGGAGACGGCTCCCCGGAACCGGGAGGGCGCCATTGACTATGAGTCCCCCTTCTGCCTGGATGTGGACCTTTTGAACCGCCACTTCGCCATGCTGGACCGGGGCGAGACCATCCACGTGCCCAAGTACGAGTTCGCCCGGCAGATGCGCTCGGACATCCTGTCCCAGCCCATGCGCCTGGGACCTGACGAGCTGGCCATTTTCGAGGGCATCCACGCCCTGAACGACATCATCGTGGGCAAGAATCCCCGGGCCTTCAAGCTGTATATCGCCGCCCGCAGCAGCCTGCGGGACGAGGACGGCTCCGTGGTGTTTGACCACGCCTGGCTGCGGCTGTGCCGCCGCATCGTCCGGGACTATCAATTCCGGGGCAGCGACGCCGCGTTCACTCTGAAAATGTGGTCCAACGTCCGCCGGGGCGAAAAGCTGTACATCTCCCCCTATAAGGAGAACGCCAATTTGATGTTCGACTCCTCCCTGGCCTTTGAGTTCGCCGTCCTCAAGCCCATTGTGGTGCCGCTGCTGGAGGCCATCCCCGCCGGGAAGTACAGCGTGGTGGACGACATGCTGCGGGGCTTTGAGAAGATCGAGCCCCTGGATTCCAAGTACGTGGCCCCCGACTCCCTGGCCCGGGAGTTCATCGGCGGCTCCATTTACGACAACCATTGAGCATCCCCCTATGATTTTATGGGCTGTCCGCCCGCCATGTCAGGAGGTTTTTTCATGAATGAAACGTTGCAGGAGCTGCTGAGCACCATCCAGCGCACCGCCGGCCAGGTCAGCGACACCGCCGCCGACGCCGCCTACGGCGTGGGCAAAAAGGCGGAGGCCCTGCTGTCCACCGCCAAGCTGAACATCCGGGCGGCGGACCTGAAGGCCCAGATCAATGCCCAGCTGAAAACGGTGGGCGAGATGATCTACGCCACCCACACCGGCACCCCCACGGATTCCGACGACCTGCTGGCCAAGCTCCAGGAGATCGACGGCCTCAACGCCCGTCTGGCGGAAGTAAATGCCCTGCTGGGCCGTCGGGAAGAAGCCGCCCGGTGTCCCGCCTGCGGCGCCGTGAACCGGGAGGGTGACCAGTTCTGCCGGGAATGCGGCACGAAGCTGTAAAGGAGGCCCGGCATGGAGCAGTATACCTATGCCCAGTATGAGGCCAGCGCCCAGGCGCTGCGGCAGCGGCTGGGAGACTTTCGTCCCCGGGTGCTGCTGATTTTGGGTTCCGGCCTGGGCGCTTTGGGCGACGCCGTGGAGGACCCCATCGTGGTCCCCTACGCCGAAGTGCCCCATATGAAATTCTCCACCGCCCCCGGCCACAAGGGCCGCTTCCTGTTCGGCCATCTGGCCGGCCAGCGGGTGGCCGTCATGCAGGGCCGCCTCCACACCTATGAGGGCTGGTCCTTCGCGGATGTAGCCTATCCCGTGCGGGTGCTGCGGCTGCTGGGAGCGGAGGCCCTGGTGGTCACCAACGCCGCCGGCGCCGTGAACCGGGACTTTTCCGTGGGAGACATCATGCTCATCACGGACCACATCAAGCTCTTCGGCGTCAGCCCCCTGTGCGGCGCCAATGTGGACGAGTTCGGCCCCCGCTTCCCGGACATGAGCCGGGTATACACCCCCGCTTTGCGGGATGTGGCCCGGCAGGCCGCCAAGTCCCTGGACATCCCTCTGCGGGAGGGTGTCTACATGTACTTCCCCGGCCCCCAGTACGAGACCCCCGCCGAGGTCCGGGCTGCCCGGCTGCTGGGCGCCGACGCCGTGGGCATGTCCACGGTGCCGGAGGCCATCGTGGCCGGCCACTGCGGCATGCAGGTGCTGGGCTTCACCCTGTGCACCAACATGGCCGCCGGCGTCCTGGACCAGCCCCTCTCCGGCGAGGAGGTCATCGCCGCCGGGCAGGCGGCGGGCCCCCGGTTCTCCGCGTTGGTAAAGGCGTGCCTGGCCCGGTTATAAGACGAAGCGCCCATGAAAATCATCTCTGATTTTCACCGGCAAACCGTATAAGGCGCCGCTTTTTCCCATAGAGTAAAAAAGTCCCCCGCGCATCTTTCTGTGATTTCGAGGTAACGTCTTCATGTCCAATCAAAAAAAGCAGTCCTTTTTAGGCGGCGCCGCCATTCTGGCCTCCGCCGTAGTCATCGTGAAGATCATCGGCGCCTTTTATAAGCTGCCGCTGAACAATATCCTGGGCGCCCAGGGCAAGACGTATTTCAACACCGCCTATTATATTTACAACGTGCTGCTGACGGTCTCCACCGCCGGTTTGCCCCTGGCCATCTCCAAGATGACCAGCGAAGCCCACGCCCAGGGCCGGGACAACGAGAAGCGCAGGATTTTCCGCACCGCCATCTGGCTGTTCTTCGGGCTTGGCCTGGTAGGCTCTTTGCTCATGTTCTTCGGCGCCGCCCAGCTGGCTGCCTTCATGAATAACGACATGGCCCGCCTGCCCATCAGGGCTCTGGCCCCCGCCGTGTTCTGCGTGTGCCTGCTGGCCTGCATGCGGGGCTATACCCAGGGTCAGGGCAACATGAAGCCCACCGCCGTCTCCCAGGTGCTGGAGGCCCTGTGCAAGCTGGGCATCGGCCTGCCCCTGGCCTGGTATGTGCTGAAGATCGGCATGAGCCTGGATACCGGCGCCGCCGGCGCCATCTTCGGCGTCACCATCGGCACGGTCTTCTCCATGCTGTTTTTGACCGGCTACCTGCTGTCCCATCGGGACCATACGGACGCTCTGGACGTTCCCTCCTCCAGTGGACAGATCATGAAGCGCATCCTCTCCATCGGCATCCCCATCACCCTCAGCAACTCTGCCATGAGCATCATCAATCTCATCGACACGAAGATCGTCATGGGCCGCCTGCAGGGCGCCCTGCATCTGACGGAGGCGGAGGCTTCCGCCCTGAACGGCCAGTATGGTCTTGCCATGGATATGCCCAACATGGTGGCCTCCTTTGTCTATCCCGTCACCATGAGCCTTATCCCCTTCGCGGCGGCGGCTCTGGCGAAAAAAGACTACGCCGGCGCCGACCGCAGCATCTCCTCCGCCTTCCGGCTCATTGCCATTCTTGCCCTGCCGGCAGGCGTGGGACTTTCTGTGCTATCCACGCCCATCGAGCTGCTGGTGCTGCCCAGTCAGCGCGCAGACGCTTTGGCCGCCGGCCCTCATCTGCGGATCCTGGGCTTTGCTCTCATTTTCATCTGCATCATGATTTTGACCAACGCCATTTTGCAGACCTACGGCAAGGAGCGCATCCCCATTTTCACCGTCATCGCCGGCGGCGTCACCAAGATCGTCATGAACTATATCCTGGTGGGGAATCCTGACATCAACATCCACGGCGCCCCCATCTCCACCCTGTGCTGCTATCTGGTCATCTGCGCACTGAACCTGTTTTTTGTGTGGAAGTACTCTCCGCAAAAGCCCCGTTATCTCCAGCTGTTCGCCAAGCCCGTGGCGGCTTCCGCCCTCATGGGGGCCTCTGCCTGGGCAGTCCACGGTTTCGTGGAGCGGGCTTTGCGCGGCCTCGGCGTCTACACGGCCAACGCCGCCGGCGTCCTGGCGGGCATTGCCGCCGGCGTGGTGGTGTACGCCGTGTTGGTCATCGCCCTGCGCATTCTGCGGGCAGATGATGTGCGTTCCATCCCCAAGGGAGAGACGCTTATTAAACTTCTGCACTTAAAATAAGGAATTTCCTGGAAAACTTCATTCCTTCGTTGAATTATCTTGCAAAGGCAGGCAATGTATGGTAGATTTTCAATGTAAGCGCCGCTATGACTGGGAGGATTTTCTCCGGATCATGCGGCTTCTCCGGTCTCCCGGGGGCTGCCCCTGGGACGCCGAGCAGACCCACCAGTCCATCCGCCGGAATTTCCTGGAGGAGACCTACGAGGCGCTGGACGCCCTGGACCGGGACGACCCGGTGGATATGTGCGAGGAGCTGGGGGACGTTTTGATGCAGGTGGTGTTCCACGCCACCATTGAGGAGGAGCAGGGCCGCTTCACCATGGCGGACGTGGTGGACGGCGTGGCCCAGAAAATGGTGTACCGCCATCCTCATGTATTCGGCACCGTCCACGTGGATAATTCCGACCAGGTGCTGGTAAACTGGGAAAAGCTGAAGCGCACAGAAAAGGGCCAGGCCTCCACGGCCGACGCCATCGAAGCCGTGCCCCACACCCTGCCCGCCCTGTGGCGGGCGGAAAAGGTCCAGAAAAAGGCCGCCAAGGCGGGCTTTGACTGGGACGACCCCCTCCGCGCTTTGGACAAGCTGGAGGAGGAGGTGCGGGAGCTCCGCGCCGCCATGGAATCCGGCAAAGCGCCGGAGGACCCCCACGGTCTCCGGGAGGAGCTGGGGGATGTGCTGTTCATGGCCGCCAAGATCGGCCAGATGACCGGCACGGACCCGGAGGATGCCCTCCACCGCTCCTGCGACAAATTTGACAGCCGCTTCCGCTTTGTGGAGGAATCGGCGGACAAGCCCCTTTCTGACTGCGGCGAAGCGGAGCTGCTGGCGCTGTGGCGGGAGGCCAAAACAAAAGAGAAGTCTTAATCGCGCGTTCCGCGTTAAGAAATAAACAAGAAATTTTAAATTTCAGGAGGATATGTTCCATGAACAAAGCTGAACTCATCAATGCCGTTGCCGCTTCCGCGGATGTTTCCAAGAAGGAAGCCGAGGCTGTCGTCTCCGCCACTCTGGACGCCATCACCGCCGCTTTGAAGGAAGGCGAGAAGGTCCAGCTGGTGGGCTTTGGCTCTTTTGAGGTGAAGAAGCGCGCCGCCCGCATCGGCCGCAACCCCAAGACCAAGGAGTCCATCGAGATCCCCGCTTCCGTGGTGCCCGTGTTCAAGGCCGGCAAGGCTCTGAAGGACAGCATCTCCAAGTAATTCGGGAAACTATCTGATGAAAAGAGCTGCCGGCACAGTGTGCCGGCAGTCCTTGTTTGGAGGTCATTTCATGCGCTTGGATAAATATTTGAAGGTCTCCCGCCTCATCAAGCGGCGGACCGTGGCCAACGAGGCCTGCGACAACGGTCTGGTCACCGTCAACGGCAAGCCCGCCCGGGCCAGCTACGACGTGAAGGTGGGGGACCAGATCTCCCTGCGCTTCGGCCAGCGGACGCTGACTGTGGAGGTGGTGTCCGTCCAGGAGACCGTGAAGCAGGCCGACGCGGTGACGCTGTACCGGGAGATCGGCCGGTAATATTTCGCCTCTCCCGCCCATATCATGGGGACAGGGGAGGGACGATGAAATGAACGATTTTACTGGCGTACCCGCCGCCGGCCACCGCCTGGAGCTGGTGGGCCGGGAAAGACTCACCGTCTCCGGGGTGGAAGACGTGGAGCGGTTCGACGAAAACGGCATCGTCATGTCCACCTCCGCCGGCGTTCTGGTGGTCACCGGAGAGGACCTGCACATCGGCAAGCTGTCCCTGGACGGGGGTGAGCTCCATGTGGACGGCCGCATCGACTCCGTCGCCTACGAGGAGGGCGGCCGGGAGCAGGGCGGCTTCCTCCGGCGCCTGTTCGGCTAAGGCCATGGAGATCCAGATCTCCAGGCAGCTGGCCCTGTTCGGCCAGTCGGTACTGCTGGGCCTGGCGGCGGGGCTGCTGTACGACCTGCTGCGGGCCTTCCGGCTGCGGCTGCCCCGCTCCACCGCCCTTTGGGACGCCCTGTACTGCCTGGCCGTGGGCACCGGGCTGTTTTTCTTTACCCTCCGCCAGGCGGAGGGCCTGCTGCGGGGATATGTGGTGCTGGGAGCCCTGGGCGGCGCGGTGCTGTTCTTTTGCCTGCTGTCTTCCCTGCTGCGGCCCCTGTGGGACTTTTGGGTGGACACCCTGGCATTTTTCCTGCACCTGTGCGCCCTTCCCCTCCAGTGGCTGAAAAAATTTTGCAAAAAAGTGGCCCGCCGCGGAAAAAATCTCTTTTATTTTGCAGGGAAATACTATACAATAATAAAAAATGGACGCAAAGTATTTCATGGCAGAGGAGGCGGACCGCGTGGCAAAGGCAGCAAAGCAAAAAAAGCACCGGGCCCGCTCCAGTTTTCTGACAAAGCTGCTGGTGCTGCTTCTGGTGGGCGGCATCGGCTGGCAGCTGTTCCACCTGCAGGAACAGGTCCGCGCCGCCGAGGCGGAAAAGGACGCTCTGGCCGCTCAGGTCCAGGCAAAGCAGCAGGAAAATGACGCCCTGGCCGCGGACATCGCCCAGGGCAGTACCCAGGAAAAGATGGAGGAGATGGCCCGGGAGGAGCTGGGCCTTGTCTATCCTGGGGAGCGTGTGTTTTACGATACGAGCAATTGACCGGTGCCGGGCGACGAGGGTGGCGTTCCGCTCCCCCGCTTGCGCCAGCACCGGCCCTTTATTTTATTTCGCGGCCGGCTCGACGGCCGCGGAAAATCACCGGAAGGAGAAACAGTATACCATATGGAGCCTCAGGTTGGGAGCATTGTAGAAGGCAAGGTGACCTCCATCACCAAATTCGGCGCGTTTGTCGCCCTGGACAGTGGGAAGTCCGGTTTGGTACATATTTCCGAGATCGCCAACAGTTTCGTCAACGATGTACATGATTTTCTACAGGAGGGGCAGACCGTCAAGGTGCTGGTCCTGTCCACAGAGAACGGAAAGATCAATCTTTCCATCAAAAAAGCGCTGCCGCCTCAGGAGCGGCCTGCTTCCCGGGGACCCCGGCCCGGCATGAACAGCGGACCCCGACCCGCCGGCGGTGCGCCCCGGCCTGCCCAGCAGCAGAGCCGCCCGGCTTTCGCCGCCCGGCAGCAGCCCCTGCCTCCCTCCGGCGACCAGTCCTTTGAGGACAAGCTCAAGCAGTTCTTGACCTCCTCCGAGGGGAAGATGGCCGACCTGAACCGCAGCATTGACGGCAAGCGGGGCGGCGGCCGCAGACGCAAATAATACCGCAGCGCACCGGAAGTCCTCCGGTGCGCTGTTTTGCTTTTTCAATTTCACCGCCTGTCCTCCCTGTTTCCGCGGAATTTTTCCGCTCCGGCCGCATATACTGGCAGGTAAGCAATTGCAAAGGAGGACACAGCGATGATCGACAAACGGGACGTGGACGACCTGATCTTCCAGGACATCTGGCAGATCAGTGAGCGATAGAGCCTTCCAGGACGCCGCGAAAGCGGCGTCTTTTTTCCTTATTCGATGATGCCGCCGCCCACCACAGCCTCGCCGTCGTAAAATACCACGGCCTGTCCCGCGGTGACGGCCCGCTGGGGCTCCTCAAACGCCGCCCGCACCCTTCCGCCGGGCAGCGGTTCAATGACGGCGGCGGCCTCCCGCTGGCTGTACCGGGTCTTGGCGGTGACGGCCATGGGGCCCTCCAGGGAGGGAATGGAGATCCAATTGACCCGGTCCGCCGTCAATGTCCGGGTATAGAGGGCGCTGTCCGGCCCCAGCACCACGGTGCCCCGCTCCAGGTCCTTCCGCAGCACATACACCGGCACTCCCGCGCTGACGCCCAGACCCTTCCGCTGGCCGGTGGTGTATCGCTCCAGCCCCCGGTGGCGGCCCAGCACCCGGCCGCTCTCATCCACAAAGTCGCCGGGGGTCAACTCCACCCCCTGGCTCTCCAGAAAGGCGGCATAGTCCCCGTCAGGGACGAAGCAGATGTCCTGGCTGTCGGGCTTTTGGGCGTTGCGGAGGCCGTGGGCCTCCGCCAGGGCCCGGATGGCGGGCTTTTCATAGCCGCCCACCGGCAGCAGCAGGCGGCTCAGCTGGAACTGGGTCAGCTGAAAGAGAAAATAGCTCTGGTCCTTCCGCCGGTCCACCCCCCGCAGCAGCCGCCAGCGGCCGCTGGCCCCGTCGTAGTCCACCCGGGCGTAGTGCCCGGTGGCCATGCCGTCGGCGCCGTGGTCCAGGGCCCAGTCCAGCAGGGCGCCGAACTTGATCTCCCGGTTGCAGTCCACACAGGGATTGGGCGTCCGGCCGGCCACGTATTCGGACACAAAATGGGCCATGACCGTGTCCCGGAACAGCCCGCACAGGTCCACCACCGTGTGGGGGAGCCCCATGGACGCCGCCACGGACCTGGCCAAATCGATGTCATCGCCGGAGCCGCAGATGCCGGGGCGGTCCGTTTTCCGGTGGAGCCGCAGCGTGACGGCGGACACGTCATAGCCCGCCTGCCGCAGCAGCAGCGCCGCCGCGGCGCTGTCCACACCGCCGCTCATAGCCAGGGTGATGTGCTTGTGGGACATGGGGATCCCTCCGTTCAGAAAATGTTACGCTTATTGTAGCGCATTTTTCGCAAAAAGAAAACCATGGGCCGCGGCTTTCACCGCGGCCCGGGAGATTCAGTCTTCATTGCGCAGCAGGAACGCCTTGGCCGGCAGGGCGTCCGCCAGGGCCAGCAGCGTTTTGTTGAATCCGCCGCCGTATTCCAGGGGGATGTCGGACACATCGCCGCTGTCCGCCCGCCGGTCCGGCAGGGAGACCGTGAACCGGCTGCCCTGTCCCGGCCGGGACTCCGCCAGGATGCTGCCGCCGTGGCCCTCCGCGATGCGGCGGCACAGGGGCAGGCCCAGGCCTAAGCCGTGGGGCCGGGGGTCCATGAGCCCCTCGTGAAGATAGCGGTCAAATAGGGTCTCCAGCTTGTCCTCCGTCATGCCGCAGCCGGTATCCGCCACGGACAGCCGCAAAAAGCCGCCGCCCCTGCGCACCTCCACCGTGACCGTACCGCCGGCAGGTGTGAATTTGAACGCGTTGGACAGCAGCTGGTAGACCAGCTGCTCCAGATGGTGGGGAGACACGGCGCAGATGTGCTGTTCCATAGGAGAGCTGAAGCGCAGCGTCAGTCCCAGTTCCGCCGCCAGAGGCTCTGCCCGGAGGCACAGCTCCTCCACCAGGGCCACCACGTCCGCGTCCTTCAAAGGCAGGGGCTGGCCTTCGGTCAGCAGGGAGGCGTCAGTGAGGTTGACTGCCAGCCGCAGCAAACGGTAGCAGCTCTGGTCCAGCAGAGCTGCCTTCGCGTCCAGCTCCGGGTCCTGCTCCCGTGCCGCCGCCGGCGCCAGCTGGGCCGCCGCCAGCTGCAAGGTGCTGAGCGTATTGCGCAGCTGCGCCGCGATACTGGGAAACAGCTTCGCCTGGTCTTGGGACTCCTGTTCCATGGGGGACTTCCTTTCTGGTGCCCGGGGCACTGAATGTAGCATTTGCGTGCCCGGGGGCGGTCAACCGTGGAAAACCCTGGCTGCAACACCAATAGCATAGCAAAAGCCGCCATGAAAAACAAGAAGTTTGTCGAAGAACGTCGTTTTTTGTCGAATCGTTGTTTTCACCCATGCGCCGCGGCAAAAAAAGAACGGCATGGAGCATCCATGCCGTTCTTTTTCACATTACGCTTCTTCCGTCTTTTCCGACGCCTTTTTCCGGCGGCCGCCCCGGCGGACCCGGGAGGACTTCGCGGGGCGCTCCGGCTCCGCTGCCGGCTCCGGCCCCTGGAAGATCTCCTTAAGGTGGTTGTACAGGGCGTTGCCCTGGACGGCGCCGTATTCCTTCACCAGGGCGTTGCACAGCTCCCCCCGGTCAGCGGCCCGCCGCACAAAGGACAGGCACAGGCACTCCTCAATGGAGGGCCGCAGGGCCACCTCCCGGAAGGCGGTGCCGTACCGGGCCCGCAGGGCTTCGATGGAGGCCTCGTACCCCTTGTCCTGGCTGATGACATAGGCGTAATCCGCCTCGCCCTTGCCCACCAGCACGCCCATCTCCGTGATGATCTGGAAGTCGATGGAGTTTTTGCCGCCCCGGATGCTCTCGATATACTGCACTTCCGCCTTGGTGTCGGCGCACAGCTTTTGCAGCCGGCTGAGAGCCAGGCCGGTCTTTTGATAAAATACCAGGACGGCGTCCTGCTCGGAGAGCATATCGATGCCCTTCAGCCCGGTGCCGATGTTGTTGTCGCCGTCCACCAAAAATATCGTCTTCATGAAAATAGTTCTTTCTTTTTTGAATTTTTGCCCGTTTCCACAGAAAAGGCTCTTGTAGTATACCAGATATCCTCCGCCTGCGCAAGGCAAAAAAGGGAGGACCGCGGCGCGGTCCTCCCGGAGTGGTGAAGTTATTCCTCCTCGTCGGTGACGATGAGGCCATAGCCGCCGTTTTTGCGCTGGTAGACGATGCACAGGCTGTCGTCCTCGCTGCTGCGGAACACGAAGAAGTCATGGTCCAGCAGGTTCATCTGCAAAATGGCCTCCTCCGCGCTCATGGGCTTGACGGAGAAGCGTTTGGTGCGGACGATGTTGAACTCCTTCTCCTCGGCCACCTCAAAATCGTCCACAGGGGCGGGAGGCGGGAAGCCCTCGCTGCGCAGGCGCTTGGCCAGGCGGGTCTTGTTCTTCAGGATCTGGCGCTCGATATATCCCACCGCGGCGTCGATGGCACCGCGCATATCCCCATCCGGTGCCTCAGTCTGGGCACGCAGCAGCGTGCCGCTGCCGCGGATGGTGATCTCCACCGTGCACAAGTGGTCCTTCTCCACGGAGAACGTCACAAATGCGGTGGTGTCCTCCCGGAAATAGCGCTCCAGCTTGGAGATCTTCTTCTCGGCGTACTCCTTGATGGAATCGTTCAGGGAGACTTTCTTGCAGGCGTAGGTGTACTTCATCGAGATCGCTCCTTTCGTGTGGAAGAGAGAAGTCGTCCTCTCTTGTATGTAGTATAGCACAAACATTTGTCCTTGCAAAGAGGAAGCCTCAAGATTCACAAATTGTTTCCAACTGCGCTTTCGGCAAAAGAAGTGTCTTTTCGGCAAAGTCTCCCATTTACAAGCGGGCGGAAAAGATGTATCATAATCATCGGAAGCTTTCCAATATCCCACCCGTTTGGGCCGCGCGGCGCAGCGCCGGGCGGCTCTTTTTTACGCCGGCGGCTCTCAAAATTCGGCAAAATCCGCCGCTGTCGAATCCGGGCGAAAGATTTTTTAAAGTTTTTGGTGCAAAGTCTTGACACTATACAGACAAATGTGGTATTCTAACTATTGCCGACAAGCTGCCGGTGTGGTGGAATGGTAGACACAGGAGACTTAAAATCTCCCGGTAGCGATACTGTACCGGTTCGAGTCCGGTCACCGGCACCACTTTTTCAATATCGCGGAGTAGAGCAGTTGGTAGCTCGTCGGGCTCATAACCCGGAGGTCGCAGGTTCAAGTCCTGTCTCCGCAACCATAAACGTCCTGAAATCGCAAGATTTCAGGACGTTTTCTTTGTTTTTCTATCAGAAAGATCGGGCGAAAATTTTAGGCCAGTGCCGTGACCCTGACGCTGACCCATACGGGGATTAAACTATACCCCATAAAGTGGACACGAGAATTTGACCCATGTCCCCAGAGGGTGGACACGCACTTGACCCAAGGTGTCAAACGCACCTCATCTGTG
>SFDT01000052.1 GCA_004558115.1 Clostridiales bacterium
CGGACAGGGTCTTCACATCGAAGCCCTGATCCTCCAGGGCCTTCATCACCAGCTTGCGCCGCCAGTCCTTCTGGGCGGGGATGGAGTCAAACTTTTCGAGTTCCTCGGCGCTGTGGCGCAGGGTCTTGTCAAAGAGCAGGTTCTCGTCCTCATAGACGCCGATTTTGGTGGACGTGGAGCCGGGGTTGACGACCAGAATTCTGTAAGACATGGGAATTTTCCTCCTGTTATTTTTTTGAATTGTTCCGTAAAAAACAGCCTGATAACGACTTTACTGTATTATACAACAGTCGGTCAAGCCGTGTAAACTACTTTTTCTACTATAAGGAAACAATTTCGCAAAAATGTTAAAAAAATATCCTGCGGCAGAATATGCTGAGGGGCCGGGCATGCGCCCGGCCCCTGTGGGACTGTGCCAAAACGTTTCATACCAAAACCTGTTAAAAAGCTTGAAAAGCTTTTTATAGCACCGAAGGTGCGTCAGGTTTTGTATGAGACATCACAGCGCGTTTTCACACGCTGTGCGTGCGCCCGGCGCACGGGATTCTTGATTAAATTTTTAATCAAGAATCAGTATCAGGAGACATTGTGGATGGCCGAACCGTTCCACGCGGCGTGGAACGCCTCTCCCAGGGACTCGCTGACGGTGGGATGGGGAAACACCGTGTGGACCAGCTCCTCCGCACTGGCCTCGGCCTCCATGGCGGAGGCGGCCAGGGCGATCATCTCCGTTGTGTGGACGCCGTACAGGTGAACGCCCAGGATCTCGCCCAGCTCCGGCTCCACGATCACCTTGATCAGACCGTCGGTATCCCCCTCCACCAGGGACTTGCCGTTGGCGTAAAGCGGGAAGCGCCCTACCCGGATGCCGTCGCCATACTGTTCACGGGCCTGGGCCTCCGTAAGGCCCACGGAGGCGATCTCCGGGGACATGTAGATGCACGACGGGATCCGGTCATACCGCATGGTCTCGCCGCCGCCGCAGATGTTGGCCACGGCGATCTCCGCTTCCTTGAAGGCGGTGTGCGCCAGCATGGCCTTTCCGTTGGCGTCGCCCACCACATAAATATTGGGCAGACTGCTGACCAGGTGCTCGTCGCAGGCAATGGCTCCCCGCTCCAGGGTCAGGCCGATGTTCTCTGCGCCCAGCTCCTGCACCCGGGGACGGCGTCCCAGGGACATCAGCACGGACCGGGCCGGAAGCTCATGGGTCTCGCCGTTCCGCTCGTAGACCACGGCGTCCTTTCTGATGCGGGTCACCTTGGCGCCCAGGCAGAAGTCCACGCCGTCCTTTTCCAGACGCCTGCGGGCCATGGCGGCCACCTCCGCGTCCACCATGGGCAGGATCTCCTCCGCCATTTCCAGCACCGTGACCTTGCAGCCGAACTGGCTGAAAACATACGCAAACTCGATGCCGATCACGCCGCCGCCCAGCACCGCCAGGGACTGGGGCACCGTCCGGATATCCAGAAGCTCGGTGCTGGTCATCATACGGCAGCCCTCGTCATAGACAACGGACCTGGGGATAACGGTCTCGGAGCCGGTGGCGATGATAAAGTACTCGGAGGTGACGGTCTTTCCGCCGTCGACACGGACGGTGTGGGGGTCCGCAAATTCCGCCTTCCCGTTTATCACCGTCACGCCCGCCCCCTTCAGCAGGGCCCGCACGCCGCCTACCAGCTGGCCCGTGACCGCCTTTTTCCGCTTCTGCAGCGCGTCCATGTCCACAAAGGCATCGCCGGAGCCGCCGATGGAGAAGGACGGCGCCCGCCGGAACTGCTCCAGCAGTTCCGCGGTTTTGACCATCACCTTGGTGGGGATGCACCCCACGTTCAGGCAGGTGCCGCCAAGCTGGCCGTTTTCCACCAGGCAGGTCTTTTTCCCGGCCCGGCCGGCCAGCACGGCGGCCGCATAGCCGCCGGGGCCGCCGCCGATGACCGTTACGTCAAATTCATAACTCATGGCGCATTCCCCTCACATCAGGATCCGGACCGGATTCTCCAGCAGTTCCTTCATATACTCCACAAACCGGGAGGCCAGCAGACCGTCGATGATGCGGTGATCCACGGAAAGCTGAATGTTCATCATGGGACGGATGGCGATCTGATCCTCGCCGTTTTCGTCCGTGATCACCACCGCCTTTTTCCGCACGGAGCTGACGGAAAGGATCGCGGCCTCCGGCGGGTTGATGATGGCGGTGAAGTTCTCGATGCCGAACATACCCAGATTGGACAGCGAGAAGGTCCCGTCGCTGTATTCCGCCGGGGCAAGACGCCCCTCCTTGGCCCGGGCCACCAGGTCCCGGGTCTCCGCCGCGATCTGGGTCAGGGTCTTGCTCTGGGCATTCTTCACCACCGGCACGATCAGCCCATTGTCTCCAGCCACCGCCATGCCCACGTTGGTGCTCTCATAGGTGACGATCTCATCGCCGATCAGGGCGGAGTTGACGCCGGGGAACCGGGTCAGCGCCCGGCTGGCGGCCTTGATCAGCAGGTCGGACACGGCAATCTTCTGCTCGCCCTGCTCGTTGAGCATCCGGCGGAAGGCCGTGAGGTTGGTGGTATCCACGGAATCCGTGAAGTACAGGTGGGGGGCCGTGAACTTGCTCTGGGACAGGCGGTCGCCGATGATCTTCCGCACGCCCTTATAGGGCGCGGTCCCGGCGATGCGCTTGTTGTCGCAGGATACGGCGGCGGGAGCCGCCTTTGCAGCCGCCTCCACGTCCCGCTTCATCACCTTGCCGCCTGCGCCCGTGCCGGTCACGGTCTCCAGGGGCGTTCCGGTCTTTTCCGCCAGCTTCCGGGCAAGGGGCGATGCCTTGATGTCCCGGGCGGTGATGCCGCCCTCATAGCCCGTTCCACGGATCCGGGCAATGGAGGCCATGTCATATTTCTCGTCCGCAATGAGCTTGCGGGCCTTGGGGGTCAGCTTCAGGCCCTCCGCGGACGGGGCCGCTTCCTGCTCCGCGGGAGCGGGGGCGGGCTCATCGTCAAAATCGGCCGTTACGGCGGCGTCCGGCGCCACGTCCATCACATGGGCCTTCAGCGCCGCGTCGGGATCCTCCCCCGCCTCGCCCACCACGGCGATGGGGGTGAACACCGGGACGGTCTCCTCGTTTTCCACCGCGATCTTCAGCAGGGTGCCGCTTTCGGCCGCGTCGATGGTCACGACGCTTTTGTCGGTGTGCACGTCGAAGAAGGGCTCGCCCTTGCGCACCGTGTCCCCCACCTTTTTGTGCCACCCCATCAGGCTGCCTTCCTCCTGCGTGAAGCCCAGCTTGGGCATGATAATTACCTTGGCCATGGATCTCCCTCCTTACAGCAGCTTTTTCACGGCGTCCAGGATCATATTCTCGTTGGGTACCACCAGCTTCTCCAGCACCGGGCTGAACGGCAGCGGCACATCCGGCGCACAGCAGCGCATCATGGGCGCTTCCAGATCATAGAACACCTCCGGCATGATGGAATAGCCGATCTCGCCGGAAATGCCGTAGCTGGTGAAGCCCTCGTCCACCACCAGCAGCTTTCCGGTTTTCTTGACGGACCTGATGATGGTCTCCTTGTCCAGGGGCTTGATGGTGCGGGGGTCGATGACCTCGATGCTGACGCCCTCTTTCTCCATGTGCTTGGCAACGGTCAGGCTCTTGCCCACCATGTTGGAGGTCGCAACGATGGTCAGGTCGGTGCCCTCCCGCACCACGGCGGCCTTGCCGATGGGGATCAGCAGGTTTTCGTCGGCGTCGTCCGGCATATCAAACTGCTGGCTGTACTGCATCCGGTGCTCCACCACCACCACGGGGCTGTTGTCCCGGATGGCGGACTTCAGCAGTCCCTTGGCGGTGTATGCGTCGGAGGGGACCACCACCTTCAGGCCGGGGAAATAGGAGATAATGGAGTTCAGGCTCTGGGAGTGCTGGGCGGCGCTGGCGCGGCCCAGGCCAATGGTGGTGCGCAGCACCATGGGAACGGGCCGCTGGCCGCCGGACATATAGGTGATCTTGGCCATCTGGTTGACGATCTGGTCCATGGCCACCAGCATGAAGTCGGAAAACATCACCTCGGCGATGGGCCGCATTCCGGTCAGCGCCATGCCCACGCACATTCCCACAAAGCCGGACTCGCTGATGGGGGAGTCCTTCATGCGCAGGTCGCCATACTTTTCCCACAGGCCGGCGTTTGCCTTCCAGGTCCCGCCGTTGGGGCCCACGTCCTCGCCGATCATCATGACCATGGGGTCACGGGCCATTTCCTCGTCCAGCGCCTCGCGTACTGCGTCTCTATAGTAAATCTTTCTCATGATCCTTCTTCCTCCTCATTCGCAGAAGATGCCCTTCATCAGGTCGCTCTCATCCGGATAGGGGCTGTCCACGGCGAATTTGCACGCCTCCTGGATCTCCTGCTCCACCTGGGCCTCGATGGCGGCGATCTCGTCCTCGTTCAGATATCCGGCCTCCCGGAACAGCTTCAGCGGGTCCCGGCTCTTCCAGTACTCCAGCTCGCCCTCTTTCCGATAGCGGCCGGGGTCGCCGCCGTTGTGTCCGTGCTGGCGATAGGTCTTGCACTCTACAATGGAGGGGCCGCCGCCGGATCGGGCCTTGGCCACGGCCTGGGATACCGTGTCGTATACTTTCTCCACGTCGTTGCCGTCGATGGTATAGCCGTCGATGCCGTATCCCACGGCCCGCTTGGCCAGGTCGTGCTCCTTGGTAACGCGGTCGATGTCCACCGTGATGCCGTAGTGGTTGTTTTCGATGATATAGACCACCGGCAGGTCCCATGCGGCGGCCATGTTGATGCTCTCGTGGAAGGTGCCCTCGTTGGAAGCGCCGTCGCCGAAGAAGCACAGCACCACCTGGTCGGTGCCCCGGTATTTGCAGCTGTAGCCCGCGCCGGTGGCGATGGGAATGCCGCCGCCCACGATGCCGTTGGCGCCGAGAATGCCCAGGCTCATGTCCATGATGTGCATGGAGCCGCCCTTGCCCTGGCAATAGCCGGTCTTTTTGCCCAGGATTTCCGCCATCATGCGCTTGACGTCGGCGCCGCGGGCCACCAGGTGCCCGTGGCCCCGGTGGGTGCTGCCGATATAGTCGTCCGGGCGGATGGCGGCGCAGGCGCCCACGGCCACGGCTTCCTCGCCGATATACAGGTGCGCCAGGCCGGGCATCAGCCCCCGCTTGTAAAACTCGAAAACCTCTTCCTCAAATCGACGGATCCGGAACATGCTGGCATACATGGACCGGGCCATTTCCTTATCCCTGATACTCATGTGTATTCTCCTTTTGCTTCATTCATTTTCCTGCGGCTGGCCGGAGGATCTCTCCATCCGCCGCCGTTCATACTCCGCTTTGGCCGCCTTATACCGGCGATAGCGCTTCGTCTCAGACCACGCGCACCCCAGAAACACCAGCATGGCGGCGGCAAACAGGGGCCAGTACGCGTTGGACTGCAGCGCAAAGTGAACGGCGGCATACGCCCACAGGGCGGTGCACAGATAGCTGCCGATCAGGCTGTAGATCGGGCTGCGGACTTTCTTTTTCCAGATGGTCATGGGAAGCTCTCCTCCTTTTTTTCACCGGATATGGTGCCGATAAACCCACTGCCCGCCGGCACAGCCGGCGGGCAGAACTCAGCCAGACTATCTCTGAACGCGGCCGGAGCCGTCGCCGCCCATGAGCTTTTCCACGTCGTCCGCGCCCACGCGGTTGAAATCGCCGATGACGCTGTGCTTCAGGCAACTTGCCGCCACGGCGAACTCCAGCGCCTGCCGGCGGTCGTCGTAGGTGGTGAGGCCGTGGATCAGGCCGCCGGCAAAGCTGTCGCCGCCGCCCACGCGATCCACGATGTCCCGGATCTCATATTTCTTGGACTCATAAAAATGCTCTCTGTCATTCAGACAGGCCGCCCAGCCGTTCCAGTCGGCGCTGTGGCTTTCGCGCAGGGTGATGGCGATCATCTGCATCCGGGGATAAGCGGCCAGCACCTTGTCGCCCAGGGCCTTATACTTGGCGCGGTC